>JABSRR010000009.1:0-3931 GCA_013215025.1 Pseudomonadales bacterium | reverse complement strand
AACGGTGCTTGCTGATCTTCGCGATGATCATGCAAATATTCGACTTGATGCACAGCTTGGTGCAATGAACCGCCAAGCGCAACATTGATATCTTGCAGCCCTCTACAGGCTGCAAATAACGGCGTATCGTTCGCTATTGCAGTATCAATAATGGCCTGGCTAAGTTGATCACGTTGGCTGTCGTAATTAAAGTCGGCATCGATTTTTGTCTCGCCATATAAAGCAGGGTCAACCATTGAATAGGCACCCGTTAAAAATATACCGTCAAGTCGATTAATCCAATGCTCTATCGTCATGATATCGCTTAATGCTGGAATAATAACCGGCACTACATCGGCTGCATCGGCGAGCGCACGAAGGTATTTATCGCCAGCCACGTGAAAGGGATGTGGGTCAATGGTTTTAACATCGCTGATAACCCCTACCAGCGGCTTTTGCTCCGAAAGAGCCATAGCTCAGCCTTTTGTTTGCTTTAATAGACAAGAGCATAAAATATTTTTTACACTCTGAAAAGCCATTTACGTGCATAAATACTGGTTTCACTGAGATTTTTAATCAAACTTGGGCACTTGCTTGGTGTTCAGAATAATTTATACTGTGTTCAAAAGATTTCACACTCCGTGAATCAACAGTCATTTTTTTGTTTTACATGCTTACAGTAAGATAGGTAAAGGTTACAGCTATGACAAGCGCGGTAGATTTTACGCAAAGTTATATCGATGGGCGCTGGCAAGACAGCCACCGCGGCTTAAGCTATGCGGTGATTAACCCCGCGACGTCAGAAAACATTGCCGAGGTCGCCGATTGCGATGCAACTGACGCTTTGGCAGCGATCGAGGCTGCCGAGCATGCATTAAAGCCATGGCAGGCGTTAAGCGCTGGTGAGCGTCATGCCTGTCTTATGCAATGGCATCAGTATATTCTCAGCGCTGCCGATAAGCTTGCACATATCATGACCTTAGAATCTGGTAAGCCGCTGGCAGAATCGTATGCCGAGGTTAACTACGCTGCCTCGTTCGTTGAATGGTTTGCCGAAGAAGCCAAGCGCGTATACGGAGAAACCATCCCCGCCCCCAGTGCCGATAAGAAAATGTTGGTCACCAAACAAGCCGTCGGGGTCTGCGCAGCCATCACACCATGGAACTTCCCACTCGCCATGATCACCCGTAAAGCTGCGCCAGCGCTGGCCGCCGGCTGTACAATGGTGGTCAAACCTGCAGAAGCTACGCCATTGAGCGCTCTGGCTTTAGCCAATTTAGCCGAACAAGCCGGGATTCCCGCAGGGGTTTTTAATGTGGTGACGGCAAAACATGGCCAGGAGGTTGGTCAAGTGTTGTCGCAAGATCCACGAGTGAAAAAACTGTCGTTTACTGGCTCAACGCCCGTGGGCAAATTGCTACTGCGGCAATGCGCCGATACGGTCAAAAGAGTATCGATGGAATTAGGCGGGAATGCGCCCTTTATTGTGTTTGATGACGCGGATGTCGATCAAGCCGTGGCAGGCGCGCTAGCGTCCAAGTATCGCAATACGGGTCAAACATGCATCTGTGCCAATCGTTTTTATATTCAAGCAGGTATTTATGATCGCTTTGTGCAAGCCTTGCATACAGCGGTGTCTCAGATGCAAGTCGGCAATGGGCTAACAGAAGGCATTAATCTTGGACCATTAATTAATCAAGCGGCGCTAGATAAAGTGAGTCATTTGGTCGACGATGCCAAGCAAAAAGGCGCCACAGTTGTTACTGGCGGGCAAACGCATGCTTTGGGCGGCTTATTTTATCAACCAACCATTCTTACTGGTGTTGAAAGCGATATGGATATTGTGCAGCAAGAAATCTTTGGGCCGGTCGCTGCGATTACTCGCTTTAGCGATGAAGCCGACGTTATTGAGCAAGCTAACGCCACGCCTTATGGCTTAGCCGCGTATTTTTTTGCCACAGATATCAGCCGCGTTTGGCGGGTCGCAGAAGCATTAGATTATGGCATGGTTGGTATCAATGAAGGGGTCATTTCTGCTGTGATGGCGCCGTTTGGCGGTGTCAAAGAGTCTGGCCTAGGTCGTGAGGGCAGCCGTCATGGTTTGGATGAATATCTAGAATTAAAATATTTATGCATGGGCGGTTTAAACTAAGGGTTTTATATGCATTATCAAGAAGTGAGCGATTTTCTCCAACGCTACCCGAATGTTCAAACGATTGAACTCTTGCTGCCCGACTTAAACGGGGTACTGCGCGGCAAGCGTATTGAAATAGACTTATTAGAGAAAGTCTATCAGCAGGGGTTCTGCCTACCGGCCTCGGTGATGAGCCTCAACAGCAGCGGCGCATCGGTTGAAAAAGCCGGCCTGGGTCTGGCGCAAGGTGATCGTGATTATTTATGTCGACCGATTCCCGGCACACTCGCCATTGTTCCCTGGGTCGACCATCAAACTCGCGCGCAAGTGCTCTGCACGATGTACGATGACGACGGTGAACTACTGCCATTAGTGCCTAGAAACGTTTTGTTAAAAGCCGTTGAGCGGTTTCAAGGCCTAGGCTACCAAGTCGGCATTGCCTTGGAGTTGGAATTTTATCTGGTCGATACACAAAGAACGGAAAACGGTGCATTACAGCCGCCTGTGTCTCCTGTCAGTGGTCAACGCATGAACGCGACTCAAGTATATGCCATGCAAGATCTTGCTGATCACGATGCATTTATTGCTGCGGTGCTAAACGCCGCCAGAGAACAAGGCATTCCTGCGGATGCGGTGATTGCCGAATACGCTCCTGGTCAATTCGAAGTCAATTTGAATTATGGCGATGATATCGTCGCCGCTGCAGATCATGCCTTACTATTGAAACGCGTGATCACTTCAGTGGCAAAACAGCTGGGTATGCATGCGACCTTTATGGCCAAACCCTATCTGGATGAAGCCGGCAATGGCTTGCACATGCATTTAAGCCTGATGGACAGCAAGGGGCAGAATATTTTTGCCCCTGATACAGCAGAGGCTTGTGCAACGGACAATCGTTTCATGCAACAGGCAGTCGCAGGCCTAATCGATATGGCCGATAGCTGTCAGGCCTTGTGGAGCCCGACTATCAATAGCTTTAAGCGCCTAGCGCCCGGCTCTTTTGCGCCAACCAGCAAAACCTGGGGCTATGACAATCGCTCGGTGGCATTGCGTATACCTTCAGGTAGCCGAAATGCTACACGTATCGAACATCGTATGGCTGGCGCTGACGCCAACCCCTACCTAGCAACCGCCGCATTGTTAGCCGGTGTTTATGTGGGGCTTACTCAAGCCTTACAAGTACCGACGCCTGTGATCGGTGACGCCTATAAACAAGAGCATCCTCGTGTTGCGGATAATCAACGCGACGCACTGAGGAAAATGCAGAGCGATAATCGCATCAGCGAATGGTTTGGCGAGGCGTTTGTCGAATTGTATGCCACCGTTAAGTGGGATGATGTGCGCCTGTTTGAACAACATATTAGCGCGTTAGAATATGAGCTACTATTACCCTATGTTTGAGCTAGCCTATAATTAAACTAGACTGTGTTTGAACTAGATTTTAGGCCTGATCTTGGGCTTGGACAAACTCGGTGTTTACGTTAGCGATGGCTGTAAGCCATAGGCTGAGTTAAATACCCAGCCTGTCGCGCAAACCGTAATAAAAAGCACCGGCTGCAGTGTAAGGCACGCGCAACATGCGGCCACCTGGAAACGGTAGGTGTTTCAATCCGGCAAAGGTATCAAAGCGTGTGGCATCACCCTTGAGTGCCTCGGCAATAATTTTACCGGCCAGGTGAGTGGTGGTGACGCCGTGACCACTATAGCCTTGCGCAAAATAAATATGATCGTTAAGGCGGCCAAATTGCGGAAGACGACTCATGGTGAGCAGAAAATCGCCGCCCCAAGCAAACTCAAAAGCAACGCCTTTTAACTGCG
>JABSRR010000008.1 GCA_013215025.1 Pseudomonadales bacterium | reverse complement strand
TTGCGGCCGATCAGCACTATGCTGATATCCCTGGTCGCAGTGAGTTTGATGCTGATCTACGTGCGGCAATTATTAATGAAGCGGCGAAGCTGGCTGAGAATGTTTTGTCGCCGATTAACCAATCGGGCGATGCAGAGGGCTGTCAGTTTGCTGATGGCAATGTCACAGTGCCGAGCGGTTTTAAGCAGGCCTTTAAAGAATACGGCCAAGGTGGCTGGGCTGGCTTATCAGCGTCAGAGGCTGTGGGTGGTCAAAATTTACCCGCATCTGCAGGTATTTTAGTCAATGAGCTACTGGGCTCAGCAAACTGGGCCTGGAATATGTACACCGGGCTGACGTTCGGTGCGGTGAAGTGTATTGCTGAGCACGGTAATGACCAACAGCGCGATTTATATGTGCGTAAAATGGTTGAGGGCGAGTGGACCGGCACCATGTGTATCACCGAGTCGCACTGTGGCTCTGACGTTGGCCTCGCGAGAACCAAGGCTGAGCCACAGGCCGATGGTTCTTATAAAATTACCGGCGCCAAGCATTTTATTACCGGTGGTGATCACGATATGGCGGAAAACATCGTGCATTTAACGCTGGCGCGGATTGTCGGTGCACCCGAGGGTACCGCAGGCATTTCACTGTTTATTGTACCGAAATTCATCAGCGATCAGTCGGGCCAACTGGCCGAGCGTAATCCGGTTTTCGCCGGTTCGATTGAGCATAAAATGGGCATCAAGGGCAGTGCTACCTGTGTAATGAATTTCGACGGTGCAACTGGGTTTTTGGTAGGAGAGGAAAACTCAGGCCTGGCGCAAATGTTTACCATGATGAACGAAGCCCGCCTAGGTACTGGCCTGCAAGGCTTATGCTCGGCAGAGCTGGCATATCAGGCATCATTAGCTTATGCCAAAGATCGTTTAGCCATGCGCGCTTTGTCAGGTCCTCAAAACCCTGATGGTCCTGCCGATCCGATTATTGTGCATCCAGATGTGCGTCGTATGTTGCTGACCCAAAAAGCTTTGATTGAAGGCTTTCGCACCTTTTTATACGAAATTGCATTTAATGGCGACATCGTCCTGTCTGATGCCGATGAAGCGCGTAAGCAAGTGGCTGAGGATCGAATGGCATTTTTAACGCCGATTGCCAAGGCATTTTGCACTGAATTAGGTTTTGAATCGACCAATCTTGGTTTGCAAGTATTTGGTGGTCACGGCTATGTGCATGAGTGGGGTGTTGAGCAAGTAGTTCGCGACTGTCGTATTGCTATGGTGTACGAAGGTACAACCGGCATTCAAGCGCTAGATTTAATTGGGCGAAAAGTTTTAGGCTCAGGCGGTGAGCTATTGAAAAAATACACCAAGGAGCTGCATAAATACTGCCAGTCTCTTGAGGCTGATGCAGAGTTAAGCGACTATGTTAAAACGCTACAATCACTGAATCAGCAATGGGGTGAAATGACCATGTTTATTGGCGGTAAAGCCGGCGAGTCACTGGATGAAATTGGCGCTGCCTCGGTTGATTATCTGATGTTTTCAGGCTACACCTGTTTGGCGTATACCTGGCTGCGCATGGCTAAAGTGGCTCAAGATAAACTGGCTGCTGGCAGTGACGATGCTGAGTTTTATCAAGCGAAATTAACCACAGCTAAATTTTATTTTCAGCGTATATTACCAAGAGCTCAGTCTCACTTTAGTGCGGCTATGGCGGGTGGTGATAGCTTGATGGAACTGGCGGTGGCACAGTTTTAAATTGTCTCGACTTACAGCTGCTGATTAAGCCTATATAGTTGAGAATGCTAGATCAGAAAGGTGTAACAGCAAAAACGAGGTTGATGTATGAGTGATGATAAATTACGCGAAACGATGAATGCCGAAAATGTCGATGACGATGGCAACCCTATTCTGGGCGAGCAAGATATGCAGCGAGTACATCAATACCTCTCCAACCCTATTCACCAAGTTGAACGCCGGCCATTTAAACCGCTGTATTTTTGCTTTCTAACCTTAGGTTCGGTAACAACGCTGTTATTGGCTGCGCTGGTGTTGACCTGGATGGCAGGCATTCCTGGGGCATACCTTACCGATATATTTGGTGAGTTTTAATCGCTGAGCTTGCTATAAAGGCATCAGGGCGCTTATCAATCAGCACCACTTAGGTTTAGTGTATGTGGGGCTGTTTAGTCGCTGGCTGTAGTTGCTAACTATAATTGCTATCTGTAACTGCTAATTGTTACTGCTAATTATAGTTACCATTTGTAGTGACTGTTCTCAGCAGTTGAGTGACAGCAGTTAAAGCGACATCTATTAAAGTGACAGCAGTTAAAAATGATGTGCTGCTTGATGGATTATGCGGTGGCAGTATGACTGTGAGCGAATTCACGATCCGCGCCATTCCTGCCATCTTTGTCATCATCGCTATTCAAGATAGTTTCACTCGCGTTCGCTGCAAGACTAACAAGGTCAGCATCGTTAGGCGCTGATTCGACACTCGTCTCAGACAGAGTGTTCTGGGTGAGTTCTTCCGCATCTTCTTGGTGCTGTTCAAACTGACAAGGTATATCAATATCTTGCAAGATAGAGTCAATACAGCGTAAATTTTTTCGCCGCATCGCTATCAGCAGGATAGCGACTAAAGATAGCCCCATAAGGCTGATCAATACTGCAATACCGCGACCGCTGCCCGAGCCAAAAAGATCGATCATCGGTTTCGCGAAGCTCAGCTGATTCTGCATCGCCGGCTCAAAAACTGCATCGGCTAGCCAGCCACAGGCTAAGATGGTTGAGGTTTGAAAAATGCCCAATACAAAATTTCGGGCACCAATTATTCTTCCCAGTAAAGCGGGGTCGATCTTGCGCTGAAATAAAGTGCGGCAGTGGGTATCTAAAATTGGAAAACAGGCCATTAAAAAGAAGCCGCCGATCGCCAGAAATAAGATATTGGTGGTTATCGGTGTGAGGATTGCGGCTACGGCAATCACCGCCGTGGTGGCAAAAATAATCGGTATGTGACGCTGCATATCTCGAAACGGTATCAGCAAAATTGAGCCTAGCAATGCGCCGCTGCCAGCGATAGTCATAACCTGCCCCAGCGCCTGTGCATCGGTAAAACCCAAAATCATCGGTTGCACCATTAAGCTGATTGCGCGAATCGCGCTTGCCACAACACAGAAAAATATGATCAGCTCAAGCATCGGTTTTGTATCGCGTAGGTAAGCAAAGCCATGCAGCATAGACTGCCAAAAGCTTTCTTTCGCTAACTCTTTGCCAGCCTCGGTTGATGAGGGTGGCTGAGGAATACCAATCAACATGATGGTGGCAATACCTATAGAAAAGGTAACAATATCAATGATGAAAATCGGCATTAGACCAAAGGCCTGATAAAGCGAGCCAGATAAAAGAGGGCTTGCTAGCTCAATTAAACCAAATGCTAGGGCGATACAGCCATTTGCACGGGTTAAAAAACCCTTGGGAACCATCAATGGCACAGTGGCGGCGATGGTGGGTAGTACAAATGCCGTGAAAACCGAGTTTAGCGCAACCAAGGTGATGATATGCCATACGGCCAATGTTTCAGTGTAATAGAGAACCGTCAGTGCCGCGGTCATGCTGATTGCGGCGAACTGCGAGGCAAGGATAATATGTTTTCGGTTCCAGCGATCTGCGGCTGCGCCTGCAATCGGGCCGAGCAAGAAGATGGGTAAGCCATTGGCGACCGCAATCGCCGCATAAACCATGGCTGATTCGCCAGATTGCTGATATGCCCAAACGGCAAGTGCAAAGCCAGTAAGGACTGAGCCGAGAAGAGAAATTGCTTGGCCAATCAACAGAAATGTGAACGGGCGCATTATTTTACTTAACATAAATACAGAAAGCGCGATGCGCTTGGCCTAGTTTGTTTTGTTTATTATTCGAGCCGGACAATCATTGTACACATTTGCATCAAAAAATCATCGAGATTTGCCAATAAATTACCAGTGTCGGCAAATCTCAGACAAACGTGATAACAGTATAGTTGTCGGTCGAATAAAGCTGGTCGCTCTTGCCACTGCAAGAGTCATAGCTGTATGACCGCATAAGATCAGAAAAGTTTGATGGCCAGTAAAGTGATTGCTACAGCAGAGCTTAGCATGCAGCAGCTGGCCAATAGCCAGCTGATTTTTTGCTGTTGCTTGAGACTTTGCAGCAGCTTTGTCTGCGCTGCCTGTTCGGGCTGCTGATGACTCAGTCGGTTAAACAGCAAGTCGGGCACTTGTGGCAATTGCTCTAGTAGGCTTGGTGCCTGACGCTGCAGCTGTTTCAGTAAAGACTTGGGGGAGTAGCGTTCGCGCATCCAGTTCTCTAAAAATGGTTTGGCGGTGTGCCACAAGTCAAGCTCAGGATAAAGCTGGCGGCCAAGCCCCTCAATATTCAGTAAGGTTTTTTGTAACAGCACTAAGGAGGGCTGCACCTCCATATCAAAACGGCGTGCGGTGCGGAAAAGATCGAGTAATAATAAGCCAAATGAGATTTCTCCCAGTGGTTTCTCAAATACTGGTTCGCAAACGCTGCGAATAGCCGCTTCCAGCTCGCCAACTCGTGTATCGGCTGGTACCCAGCCGCATTCAATGTGCAGCTCTGCAAATGCACGATAATCGCGTTGAAAAATGGCGAGCAAGTTACGGGCTAAATAATATTGATCAAATTCACTCAGCGAGCCAATGATTGCACAGTCAATGCCAATATATTTTGGGTTTTCTGGTGTTTCTCGAGAGACAAAAATATTGCCGGGGTGCATATCGGCATGGAAAAAGCTGTCGCGAAACACTTGAGTAAAGAAGATTTCAACGCCGCGCTCTGCCAGTTTTCTTAAATTGGTGTTTTGCGCCTGTAGTTGAGCGATATCGGTGACGGGTATGCCGTGAATACGTTCCTGAACCATCATATTGCGTGAGCAGTAGTCCCAGTAAACTTCAGGGATATATAAAAGTTCAGAGTCGATGAAGTTGCGCCTAAGTTGCGAGGTGTTAGCAGCCTCTTTCTGTAAATCTAGCTCATCAACTATGGTATGCCGATAATCGTTTACCACTTCAATCGCATGCAGGCGTTTACCGTCTGGGTGAAATCGCTCTATCCATCGCGCCAGACGCTGCAGTAAACGAATGTCCAGTTCGATCACCTGAAGAATACCAGGGCGTACTACTTTGACGACGACTTCAAGGCCGTTGTTGAGAATGGCGCTATGGACTTGCGCAATAGATGCCGACGCTAGCGGTTCGCGATCTATCGAGGCAAAGACTTGCTCGACAGGTTGACCAAGGCTTGTCGACATGATCGCAAACGCTTGCTCTGCTGCAAAAGGCGGCACTTGGTCCTGAAGTTTTGCTAGCTCATCGGCGAGGTCGTCAGCCAGTAAGTCTTTACGGGTCGACAACATTTGGCCAAATTTCACAAAAATTGGCCCCAACTGCTCCAGTGCCAGACGTAAACTTACCGCTGGGCTGTGGCGTTTTGGGAATAATAAAAACGGCCAGAGCAGAATGCGAATGTGCAAGGGAATAAGCGCTTTGGGTAAAAACCTATCCAAGCGATAAAACAACATAGTCCATGTGATTAATAAAAAGCGACGCACATATTCTCCTTATTGCTCGCTATCCTGTGCTAGACGTCTATCCTCGATGAGCTGTTTGGCACGTTGAAGTTTTGCTTCAATGCGATCAATTTGCTGGCGTAATTGGGTGGTCTGTTGATGATGCGGGCGCAGATCGCTGTGGCTTGGTAAAAGCTGACTTTCCTGTTGTAAAAACTCTTTGACATGGCGGGCAAAAATCGCCGGCACTCGGGCCAGGTGATCAGCTGAGGTGCGAGCAGCATTGCCGAGCACATGTGCGGGCACGTCGCCGACAATTCTAGCCAGGTGAAATTCCCAGTCTATCTCAAGCAGGTTTAACGCATCACGTAAATCAATCAGTAGCTGGCTGTCGCCAATTAAACGAACATCGCTGTTGATCATTGCTGCGGCCATATCATCGCTGCTGGCAACTGCAATGAATGCACTCAACTTACCTTGCAAATGGGTGCTGACTGCTATTTCGAGCATATCGTCTGGGTCACAGGCTTGCAGAAGAATCCGTTGCTGATCAATCACCAGCATCACATCAATAGCCGGTTGAGAACACTCTAGGCGCAGCGACTTGCCTGCCAGGCGATTGATTTTAGCCGCAAACTCGGTATCAATGGCCAGCGCGCGATTGATAATGCCCTGTATGATGATCAGTTGTTTAGCAAGCTGCGCTGAAGCCATTTATAACTTTACGCCGATGTGCAGCGCGACAATGCCGCCAGTCATATTGTGATATTCGCTGCGGTCAAAGCCGGCCTCGTCAATCATCGCTTTTAACGTGGCCTGGTCTGGATGCATACGAATCGATTCAGCCAAATACTGATAGCTATCGGCATCGTCAGCGACCAGTTGCCCCATTTTTGGCAGCACCTTGAATGAATAAAGGTCATAGGCTTTTTCCAGTAGCTGGTGCTGTGGCTTTGAAAATTCTAGCACCAGTAGACGGCCACCGGGTTTTAAAATTCGGTACATTGAGCGCAATGCCTGATCTTTATCAGTAACGTTGCGCAGACCAAAGGCGATGGTGATGCAGTCAAATAAATTGTCAGCAAATGGTAGGCATTCGGCATTGGCCTGAACATAGTCGAGATTACTGACTAGACCTTTATCGGTTAATTTATCGCGACCGACATTCAGCATCGAGGCATTGATATCAGACAAAATAACCTGTCCCTCAGGGCCAACAATTTTACTGAACTTGGCCGCTAAGTCGCCGGTACCGCCGGCAATATCCAAGACTTTATGGCCACGTCTAACGCAGCTGGCCTCAATCGTAAATTGTTTCCAAATACGGTGAATACCGGCTGACATAAGATCGTTCATAATGTCATATTTTGCTGCTACCGAGTGGAAAACCTCGGCGACCTTGCCCGCTTTTTCATCGGTATTAACCGTTTCATAGCCGAAGTGGGTAGTATTTTTATCGCTCATAGTCTCATCGAACATTACAGTGTGTGCATAAAACTTTGGCATTGTAGCGGAAATCCTTGGCTTGCGGCAGTCATAGTGCATTGTTTCTGTGAGGAAACAGTAATGTGACGTTTAGGTGCTTAACAAGGGCCTAGTTTCGTACTAAATTATAGCGGTAACTAGCATAACAATAACATGTATTACCCGCCTGAAACCTTCCCGGTTTGAGACAAGCACGATGACGAGGATGCGCTATGAGCACATTACACAATGATTTAGATCGTTTTATTATGATATCTACCGATGGCCACGCCGGCTTACCGCCCGAGCGTTATAAAGAGTACCTGCCATCTAAATACCACGCGCAATTTGATCAAGAATTGAAAGAGTCGATTGCTATCCGCCAAAATGCAGAAAAGGCATTTTTACTGGATGAGTTCAATAACAAATGGCGTCAGGGCATTGAAGAAGAGTTAAAAGGTGCCTACGTTTCAGATATTCGTAACGGCGTTTTAGACAATGATGGTGTGGTTGCCGAGGTTTTATTTCCTGACGGTATTACCGAACATAACTCGCCGCCATTCGGCGCCGACTTAGGTTTAAAAACTTGGAATGTCGACCCTGAATTACAGTGGGCTGGTGCGCAAGCGCACAATCGCTGGATCGCAGAGTTTGTGGCTGAGTCGCCAGAGCGACGTATTGGCTTAGCTATTGTGCCAATGTGCTACGACATCCCGAAAGCGGTTGAGGAAATTAAGTGGGCGCATGCCAATGGCTTAAAAGGTATATTGATTCCGTCAGTTTGGGGTGAGTATCCCGCCTATAACTCGCCAGTGTATTACCCTATCTGGGAAGCCTGCTCTGAATTAGATATGGTGGTGCATACGCATTCAGGCCCTTCAGATGAAAAAGATATGACTTTGCCGGGCGCCGTTGCTGTTTACCTGATGGAGTTTCACTGGTGGCCAGCACGTTCAGTCTGGACCATGATCATGGGCGGCGTATTTGAGTTCTTCCCTAAATTAAAATTTGCGATGACTGAAGTGGGTGAGTTTTGGATTCCAGGCATGATTGAAATGATGGATATTCGAGCCTCTGTGAAACACACTTCCGGCAAGTTGGGTGACTTTCGTACCCATCTCACGATGAAGCCGTCAGAATATTTTACCCGCAATATTCGTGTTGGTGCCTCGGCCCTGATGGATAGGCAGTCGGTAGATGCGCGTCACGATATTGGCATTAATAACCTCATGTGGGGCACAGATTACCCGCATCCAGAGGGAACATGGCCAAAAACTGCTAGCCAAATGCAGGAATGTTTTAGTGGCATCCCAAGTCAAGAATTAGACCGTATTCTTGGTCTTAACGCGATTGAGTTTTATGGTTTGGACTATGCTCGCTGCCGGGCTATTGCTGAAAAGATTGGTCCACACAAGCATCAATTTAATCAAGCCGCTTAGGCCGTAGGCTTGATTGCTACTGCAAATGCTTAATCGTGAAGCTTATGCAGTGTAATTAGCCGTTGACATAGTGTCGGCGGTTAAATCAGATACTGAGGATAATAAGATGACGGATATAATTTTTAGTACACATAGCGGCCCGCGACTGCCGCAATCGATACCGTTTGGATGGTATTTTGTCGGTTACTCTGACGAATTGGCGGTTGGTGACATAAAGCCATTAGAATACTTTGATCGTGAAATGGTTTTATTTCGCAATGAGCACGGTGAAGTTGGCCTGTTAGATGCCTATTGCCCGCATATGGGCGCGCACTTAGGCTATGGCAGTCAAGTTGATGGCGACTCTCTGCGCTGTCCTTTTCACGCATGGTCGTTCAATACCAAAGGTGTAGCTACCGATGTGCCTTATGCCAAGCAAATACCGCCAAAAATAAAAGACAAGCAGTGTATGCATGTGTATCCAACAGTCGAAAAAAATCAGGTGATTTGGGCTTGGTATCACCCGGAAAATAAGGCGCCTTTCTTTGATGTTATGGATCACGAAGAAATCGGCCAGCCCGGCTGGATTGAACTAGATCGATACATGTGGGAGATTGATACAAATGTGCAGGAAATTGCCGAGAACGGTGTAGATGTCGCACATTTTAAATATGTGCATGCGATGGAGGCTGTGCCCGAAGGTAAAACAACTTACGATGGCCATATTCGTTCATCTAAGGCAATGGGTAAGCGATCCATTCCTCAGCCAGATGGTAGCGTAAAAGAAATCGATTCATCGGTGCATACGGTTCAGAACGGCGCAGGGCAGAAGTTTACGCGTATTTCTGGACTATCTGAAACATTATTGATGGTGTTAGTGACGCCGATTAATAAAGATAAAGTTGAGATTCGCTTTGCATTTACGCATAAAGATTTTCCAAAGGATTCTATGGAATATATGATTGCGCAAAAATCGATTGAATCAACNGTTGGCCCCAAAGGTGTGGTCGGTGATATCCCNATNTGGAATCGAAAAATTCACCGTGCAAACCCCATCTTATGCGATGGTGATGGGCCAATCATGCAGTACCGCAAATACTTTTCGCAGTTTTATGCAGAAAATGAAAATGCTATGCAAGCTGTTGCAAAACTTGAAATTGCTTAACTTCAAATGGCTTATCTTCAAAGGACTCAGGTATTCGCTTTACTGAATACCTAATATTTAACAATAACAGTAATAAAAATTAGTGAGAGAATATCATGGCACAATTACGATATGTCAGAAAGCCTGGCACGGTGATGCAAGCGGCGGCGCCAGCCAATTTAAATAATACAGTGCGTAGCGTGCGCGCGGTTTATGAAACCGAGCCTGAGATTGCTGCGGCATTACTACCCAAACCACTGACGGGCATTGAGCGCCCCGAGATATTTCTGCAATTTGCCCATGTTGCAATGCATGTTAACGAAGAAACGACGGTTGAAATAGGCGCAGTAACCGCGGGCGTTCGCTGTTTGTATACCGACAAGTCTGGCCAACAGCGTCAGGGTGCCTATGTTTTGGGTATGTGGATGCCAGGCGAGTTTGTCTGTATCAAAGGACGTGAGCGCTTCGGAGAGCCGAAAAAGCAAGCGGTGGTAGACTTCAACGTCAGTGGCGATAAGTTTCATGTTTCCGTGGAACGACACGGCATTAAGTTTATTGAAATTGCCGGCAGCATAGGTGAGTCGCAAGGCCCCGCTCAATTCACCGAGCACTTCTTTTGTTATAAAGCCTTACCAAAAATCTCTGGTGAAGAGGGTTTTGATGGTGACGTCATCTTAACTCAGCTGAACTGGGACCGAAACTATAGCGACGTTAAGCAAGCCAGTGGCGAAATTACATTCCGCGAGTCGCCGAATGATCCGATGATTGATGTGCCGGTGAAGAAACTCATCAGCCTAGAGTATGCTGAAGGTGCTACAGTGACGGGTGGCGAGGTGTTAGAAGTGGTGCCGGGTGAGTGGCTGAGCCCCTTTATTCACCAGCGCTATGATGAGCCTAACGAGCCAGGTATTGAGATCGCGCTTGCCTCTGAGGCGGAAGTTGCCTAATGAATAGTTTTGCCGAAAAAGTTGTTGTTATTACCGGTGGCGCTTCAGGTGTTGGTCGCGCCTTAGGTGAGCAATTCGCACAAGAGCAAGCAAAGGTGGTATTAGTCGATATTAATCAACACAATTTAGACAATACCGTTGCTGAACTTGCTAAGCAGGGTTTAGATGTTGATGCGAAAACGGCCGATGTTACCTCGCCAGACTCAATGGAAGCCTTGGCCGAGTTTTGCTATCAGCGTTACGGTGTGGTGCACGTGCTAATGAACAATGCCGGGGTTGGTCTCGGTGAATCGGCGCGGCCGTTATGGACTTTGCCTGCAAAAGACTGGGACTGGGGTTTGGCGGTCAATACGCTAGGTCCTGTGAATGGTATTCGTGCCTTTGTGCCGCGTATGATTGCCAGTGAACAAGAGTGTCTTGTAGTCAATACGTCTTCAGGTAATGGTGGTATGAATTCCTTACCCACAACACCTATATATGCCGCATCCAAAGCTGCAATGACCTCATTGACAGAAGTGCTTCACTACCAGCTGTTAAAGGCTGAGGCTAAGGTCAAAGTTGCCTGCATGTTTCCAGGTCCGCATGTGGTGAATTCAAAAATATTTAATTCGTCCGAAGCGCGCCCCGATCGTTTCTCTAATCAAGAGCAATCCGAGAATAAGCCTAAAGCGTACAAAGACTTCAAAGAATTAGCCGAAGCCTCAGGCGTGTCGTTTGACCTGACTGAGCCTGATGAAGTTGCGCAATATACCATTGCACAGATGAAACAAGGTAAATTCTGGATCTTGCCGCCTGAAGAGTATGAAAACTCAAAACAGAAATTCATGCGTCGTGCTGAAGATCTGGTCAATCAAGTGAACCCCGTATACCCAGAGTAGTGCTAACACACTCACTTTATTTAAGGTATGAAAAGGGCTTACAATATGTAAGCCCTTTTTTGTTAATAGAAGAATCATGAATCGCTTAACCACTATTGAAATTGATAAAGACTATTTAAAATTCTCAGCTGCCCATTTTACGGTGTTTTCGGCGACCGAGCGCGAGCGCTTGCATGGGCATAATTTTCGCGTGATTGCGCGTTTTGTTGCCGAGGTAAATGATAACGGCATGTGTGTTGATTACTCGGTGCTAAAGAAAAAGGTTCAGCAGGTCTGTGATGATCTAGACGAGTACACACTGATTGCGGCAAATTCGCCGTATCTGCAGATCACTGAACAAGACGATTTCTATCTGGTCAAACACCATAACGATAGCATGATGTATCTTAAAGCGGATACCCTATTGCTACCTGTGGCAAACACAACAGTGGAAGAGTTTTCAGATTATATCTTGCAGCAGATTTTGCAAGATGATGCATTTAAGCAAGCCTGCGAATTTAAGCAAATTGATATCTGGGTATCTTCTGGCCCCGGTCAGAAAGGTATGTCAAGCTGGGCTTAACCCAGTTGCTACAGTCGGTATTTGGCAGCTCTTGCTTGTTTAGATAGCTAATAGTATCAGCACAAGTTTAGCTTAGCTCTTAATTCGGCAGACTAAACGTCAGCAGAAAATGCAGAGTCTAGCGATAATCGATTATGGGTGTACTCATCTAAGAAATCTAAAAACAGCCTAACTTTGGTGCTGAGGTGCTTGTCATGCGGATATACTGCCCAAGCCATACGGTGGTAATGAGCCCAATCGTGCTCAATTTTCATCAGTTTACCCGCTGCTAAGTCATTATGAATAAAAAACTCAGGTAGCTGAGCAATGCCTAAGCCAACCCGAGCTGCCGCTAATATCGCCATACCGTCTTCACTCTGCCAATTGCCCTTAACTTTTATGCGTTTAGCCATTTGCTGTTCTGAGAAATACCAGTAGCCATTCGGCGGTGATAAGCAATTGTGCTGCTGTAGCTGTTCAATATTACTCGGCAGCTGGTGTCTGGTAAAATACTCGGGGCTGGCGCAGAGGCAAAGCATATAGCCGCCGAGAGGTTTTGCCACCAAGCTAGAGTCCTCAAGGCGATCACCATAGCGAATCGTTAAGTCATAGCCCTGAGCTAATAAATCGACATCGTGGTAGCTGGACGTCACATCAAGCTCAAGTTGTGGGTGTTGCCTTGCAAACTCAGCGATCGCTGTGGCCATATGCTGCACTCCGAAGGTGCTATTTAAAGCGATGCGCAGGGTGCCGAGCGGCTCCTGTTGCAGGCTAGAAATGATGCCCTCAGCTTGATCCAACTGTTGCTTAATTAATAAGCATTGTTGATAAAATGCTTCGCCAACTGCAGTCAAACGCAGCTGACGGGTGGTGCGTTGCAATAATGCGGCAGAGAAGCGCAGTTCCAGTGACTTAATTTGTTTACTGATATACGACTTAGAGACGTTCAGACGCTCCGCAGCGGCGGTAAAGCTGCCGGTTTCAACAACCAGCATAAAAGCCTCAATGCCTGCAAACTTAGATCGCTGCATGATTTAGCTCGACAGGCTGGGCAGGTTTAGCTTTGTCTGGCAGCCAACTTGCCAAGACGCTGAGTATTGAGAATACATGGCCAGCATAAGAATTTAGGATTTTTGTTATCTGTGCATCTGTTATCATGCGTATGATAATTTTTTTAACAGACTTTGCCTAGTTAACATTCTAGCAGCGCTAACTAGTCATGCAGAGCGATACATATTGAGGTCATTCGTGAAATTAGCCATTATCACAGGTGCCAGTAGCGGCATTGGCTGCGCAGCAGCCGAGTTATTCCTTCAAGCGGGTTACGCGGTCGTTAATTTATCCAGGCGCGCACATCCAAATGCCGAGGTAGAAAGCCTGTCGATTGATCTTTGTGACGAAGCTGCCATTGCCACGGTTAGTCAGCAATTACTGCCGCGCATAAAGGCTGCCGATTCAGTCGCCTTGGTGCACAATGCGGGCTACTTAGCCGGCGACAGTGCCGATCAGTTTGATGCAGAAATTCTGCAGCGCAGCCTGGCGGTCAATGTTGTAGCCCCAAGTCTGCTCAATAAAGCTTGGCTCTCGGCGATGCCAGCTTCTTCCTCTGTGATATATATCGGTTCTACCCTGTCTGAGAAAGCGGTTGCTGGCTCATACAGCTATGTGCTCAGTAAGCATGCAGTGGTAGGTATGATGCGTGCGACCTGCCAAGATTTATTTGGGCGCGAGCTACATACCGCCTGTGTTTGTCCAGGCTTTACTGATACGCAAATGCTGCGTGAGCATATTAGTGATGAGGCCGTCATGCAGAGCATTGGTGCGAATAACGGTTTTGGGCGCTTAGTGCGTTCTGAGGAAATGGCTGAACTGATTGTGTGGGCGCATCAGAATCCATTGATTAACGGTTCGGTTTTGCATGCAAACTTGGGGCAGAAAGAGTATTAAGCTATAGTTAGCCTCAGAAAAAAACGATTAACACAATGGATTTTCCTCATGACAACATACAGATTATTAATGGCGGTATTATGTTTAATGCTGATTACCGCATGCGGCAGCGTAGAGCGCGATCGACAAGCCGTTGAGCTTGCACGTCAAAATGCACTGCCGATATATGTTGTTGCTTTCGACAGTTATGTCAGTCCAGCGTCGGCTCAGCAGTCACGTGAGCTAAACGCGCTGCTTGATGCTGCCGCTGTTGCGGAGCAAGCCGAGGCAGATGAAAATGCGCCAGCGACAATGCAAGCCAGCGAGACAGCAGATCCACAAATGCTGGGTGTTTATATTCGTTTGCAAAACTTGCAGTCAAAGACTATCAGCTCGGTTGATTTCGTCGCGCAAGCATACGATGCCGATTATCAATTACTTACCGAAACCGTGGTCAACGCGGCAGGAGAAAGCGAGGCGCAGCCGCTGCAGCTGAGCTTCAGCCTAGAGCAAACGATTGCTGCGGATGATTTTAATCAGCAGATGTTTGGTCAAGTAGTACGGCTGTCAGACCGAAGCGATATATTTTGTCTGCGCCTAAGTCAGCTTGACCTTAATTACGCTGACGGCGGGCGTGAATCGCTTGAACCTACTGATGTCGTTGCCGATAGTCAGCTGGCACGCTGTCGACCGGTTTTGAATCATTCATGGCTCTGATATTGTATCTCGATAGCTGGATAACAGCGGAATCGAATGCGAGGCGCCTGATTAAGCAATGTCAGCCATCTTTAAACATAAAGATAAACGCTGAAAACCAAACGCTAAATCAAACATTAAAAACAAACGCTAAAGCGCAAAACTGAAATAAAAAGCTGAGCCTAATGGTAGCGCATAACGTCCATTTCAATAATATTGTGTTGCTGCTTATTAACAGCTGGCGATGTCGGCAATAGATTAGCTTTCGCATCAGCGCTAAGCGGATGATTAGCGTCTCTTGTATAGCGAAGACGCTGGCGTCGGGCAATCATTACCGATGTCAGCATAATATTTGACCAAGTCAAAAGGTATGTGCGCATTCTGCTTCACCATCATCTTATTGTTATAAATTGAAGCTAGACTAGGATTTTTGATCAGGCAAGTTTTACGCTATGGAAATTGATGTTTTTCATTATTCAGCCTGGCCATTCTGGCTGTTGACGATTGTTGGCGTATTACTGACCGGCATTTCAAAATCTGGGCTTGCCGGGGGGGCTGGTGTTCTGGCAGTGCCATTAATGGCGCTCTATTTACCGGTGCCTTTAGCTGCGGCGATAACGTTACCGTTATTATGGCTAATGGACGCGAAAACGGTATACAGTTATCGCGATGCGATCGATACAGGGCTGCTGTGGCAACTTTGCCCCGCAGCCTGTTGTGGTATTGCGATTGGTGGCTTGATGCTGGGCAAGGTAAGCAGTGAGCACCTGCAATGGATCCTCGGCTTGCTGAGTATTGTCTTTGCATGCTGGCAGTCGCTGACTAAATTTCTGAGTCGCTTTGCCAAGGCAGGCTTTTTTTGGGGCGGCCTTGCCGGCGTTACCAGTACCTTATTACATGCTGGCGGCCCGCCATTGAGCATTTTCTTACTGGGACGTGAGGTCGATAAGCGGCAATGGCTAGGAACGGCGGCCTGCTTTTTTGCTATCACCAACCTGCTCAAGGCTATCCCTTATACACTTAATCATCAATGGTCGTCGGAACAGTGGTTAATCAGCGTCATTTTACTGCCGGTGGCGTGGTTTGGGGTAGTACTTGGGGTCTGGCTTGCTAAACGTATTGATCAACAGCTATTTATCAAAATAGCCCGCAGCATGCTTGGCTTAGCAGGCTGTTTGCTTATCTATGAAAGCCTCTTTTAGCCAAGCCAAGCCAAGCCAAGCCAGCCAAACCGTTAGCATCATTGGCCTATGCTTAATTGCATAAGCCATTATCGAAACGCAAGGCAGTTGGGTGAGCATAAGGGTAAGCAACAGCTGCCATTGTTTCGGTTTAAGCGGTTTAACGTCGCTGGTGGAAGTTTTTGCCGCGTGGACGGCGTTTTTTGCCCTCATTGCCAGAGCGCTTTCGGCTATTGCCTGACGGTGCGCGGCGGCGACTGACTTCAGGTGGCTGATAATCAGGGCTCAATACATGGCTGTCTGCTAATAAATGCAAATTCATTGGCTGATTTTTAACCCTGGCTTTACTGAGCAGCTGTAAGATATCCTCGGGCATACCCTCAGGTAAATCAACGGTTGAGAAGCCATCATAAATCTCAATATTGCCAATATACTGACTCTCGATATCGGCTTCATTGGCAATCGCGCCAACAATATTGCCCGGTTTCACGTCATGTGCATAACCAACTTCTAGGCAGTAACGCAGCATGGTGATATCCGGATGGTCTTTTAATGGCTGAGCTTCGGTTTTTACCACCTTAGCCTTGCGCGGCTGTCGCTCTCTGCCCTCATCTTGTTCAAATGGCCGAGATTTGCTTGCCGGCTCATCTTTAATCAACAGTGACTGACCATCATTGCTGAGAAATGCCAGCGCAGCAGCAAGGCGCAGTGGGTCGACTTCGGCTTCGGTTTCAAATTCAGCAATTAATTGTTGGTAAAAGCTAAGGTCTTCAGTCGCTAAGGTTTGTTGGATGCGCTGTTTAAATTTTAAGATACGATTCTGATTAACATCGTCAGCCGTGGGTAGCTGCATTAAATCAATCGGCTTTTTAGTCGCTCGCTCAATTGACTTCAGCATTCGACGTTCTCTGTGAGTGACAAATAAGATAGCGTCGCCCTCACGCCCAGCACGACCGGTTCGGCCAATACGGTGCACATAGCTTTCAGTATCGTAGGGAATATCGTAATTAATGACGTGGCTGATACGTTCAACGTCTAAACCACGTGCAACAACATCCGTAGCAATTAAAATATCAATGCGGCCAGCTTTCAGCTGTTTAACAATTTTTTCACGTCGCTCTTGCGGAATATCGCCATTTAAAGCTTCAGCCGCATAGCCGCGGGCAGTCAGCTTATCCGCCAGCTCGGTAGTAGCCGACTTCGTTCTGACAAACGTAATCACGCCGTCATAATCCTCGGTTTCTAAAATCCGCGTCATGGCATCCAATTTTTGCCCTTGATTGATCTGCAAAAAGCGTTGCCGAATCGTAGTCGCGGTTGCTTCTTTAGCGGCTATTTTTATGACCGTAGGATCAGTTAAGTAATTATTGGCGACTTTTTTAATCTCCCGAGGCATGGTTGCTGAAAATAGCGCGATCTGTGTATTGCCGGGGATTTGTTCTAACACCCATTCTACATCGTCAATAAAGCCCATGCGTAACATCTCGTCGGCTTCATCTAAAACTAAGGTGTCAAGCATATCTAGGTCGAGGCTACCGCGACGCATATGGTCCATTACACGACCTGGTGTGCCAACTACAATATGCGCGCCACGCTTTAATTGCCGTAATTGGGTGCTGTAGGATTGGCCGCCGTAAATTGGCATCACGTGAATATTGCCAAGATGTTTTGCATAGGTCTGACAGGCTTCTGCCACTTGGATCGCCAATTCGCGGGTGGGTGCCAAGACTAAAACGCGAGTGTGTTTATCCAGCGATTCACTATTGCTAAATAGTTTGCTAAGCAGCGGCAGCGCAAAGGCTGCGGTCTTACCGGTGCCGGTTTGTGCTTGACCTAAGATGTCACAGCCATCTAATAAGGGTGGAATACAAGCCGCTTGAATCGGCGAAGGACGCTCATAACCAACCTCGTTCAAGGCAGTTAAAATAGGTTGTGCTAGGCCCAGCGTGTCGAACGCAGGCAGGTCGGTATCATCAGACATGATGGCTCTCTAAGTAAAATAACACTAAGTTAAGATAAAAAAACTAGCACGAGCGCATCAAATCCCTCACTGATCAATCACGGCTGGATTGAATGTCTTTATGATGACGGTTTGGCTAGACTGGTATGGTTAAAGGCGGGCGATTATACGGAAAACCGCGACAAATTGCGCGCCTTAAAAGTCGTTATTCATCGCTATCTTTAATAAAATAGTGCAAATTTAACCAAAAGGATAGTTTATGACGATCTGGGTTGACGCCGATGCCTGCCCTAAGGCGATAAAAGAGGTGTTATGCAAAGCTGCCAATCGTGTGCAGCTGCCGCTGATATTTGTTGCCAATCAGTACTTGCATCTGCCTAAGTCCACATGGATTCAATGCCGACAGGTAGAGCAGGGCTTCGACGTAGCAGATGATTATATTGTGCAACAGGTAAAGGCGGGTGACTTGGTTGTCACTCAAGATATCCCCTTGGCTGCTGAGCTTATTGCCAAGGGCGCTGTAGTTATTAATACCCGAGGCGAAGCTTTAGATCAGCAAAATATTAAGCAACGGCTGAATATGCGCGATTTTATGGAAACCATGCGTGCATCAGCGGTTGAGATGCGCGGTGGCCCAGCACCGTTTTCAGCCAAAGATAAACAGCAGTTTGCCAATGCGCTGGATCGTTATTTGGCCAAGCGTTAATCGCTGCGATCAGAGCTTGGCGCTTTTGACTTTTGGATATTCAGTTTAAGAAAAGAGCCGAAATGATTTTCGCTAATGCTGATATCAGCCAACGATTCGATCGCTGGGTCATCAAAAATCAATTCAATTTCCTCACCTTCCGCAACCGTTAACATGCGCAGTTTGATGGGCTGTGTCATGATCTGCCTATTCTGTAATACAGTTATTTGTGCGCGATTGTACCTTGAATTTCAGGTGGATCAAGCAATACGGTAAGACTGCGGTTTACCGTTTGACTGGCAGAGCTGACTGCAACGACAAGCTCAACAAAGGGTTCGGTAAAGGATTTTTCACTCGATAGCTTAAGCATATAGGGTGCAGTATCGGTCAGTTCAAAACGTATCGAGTTATAGGCAAAGCGATAATCAATCTGCAGCTGCTGCCAAACCGAGGGTTCGGCTAGTTGCGCGCGCAAGGCATCAATGCTGTCACGCTTGCCCAGATAAATCGGAATGCTTAGGGCTAATGGTTCACCCCAATGTGAGTGTAATTCTGCAGGGCCTAAACCAAGTGCCATTGCAGATTTCGGTAGGTTTAAAAAAAGGCTCATCCCTAAGCAAAGTGTGATGATTATATTGCGCATATCGCTACCTCGCTTGTGAGTGCCGCCAAGCTTAATCGAATTTTGTTGATTAGTATCGAGCCTGATAGAATGGCGCATCAATTTTATGCGCCAGCGCACGTTTTGCTGATGCAAGCTCTAACTCCATCACAGAAAAAGATAGGATCACTATGACTGTTGTATTCGAAACTCCTCATCAGCTCGCCGATAAAGTGGGTGAAACTTTAGATACCACCGAATGGATGACCATTGATCAAGACCGCATCAATTTATTTGCTGATGCAACGGGTGATCACCAATGGATTCATGTTGATCCTGATAAAGCGAAAGATGGCCCCTTTGGTGCCTGTATTGCTCACGGCTACTTAACCTTGTCCTTGGTAAACTATTTCTTACCGCAAATCATTGATGTGCAAGGCATCAAAATGGGTGTGAATGTGGGTTTAGATAAGGTGCGATTCCCATCGCCGGTAACGGTAGGCTCGCGCATTCGCGGGGTAGGCGAGTTAGTCAGTGTTGAAGAAATAAAAGGTGGTATTCAATCGGTAGTCAGAGTCACCGTTGAAATTGAAGGTGCCGATCGACCTGCCTGCGTTGCTGATACCATATCGCGTTATTTTCCTGCCAATGCTGAATAAGCCCGTTTATTTATCGCTCGAGTAGCCTGCCGAACGGCATGCTACTCAGGGCTTAGATAATACAGCGATTGTTGAGCACAGCTTACCTTGATGGGTAACTGCGCAATGATTTCACCATCACATTGAAAAGCGACGTCAGCTTCACTGTCTAACTGGATCGAAGCGCTGCGTTGATACTTCACCTTTGGGTGTGAATTTATCTGGCCATTGGATAGGTAGCGCAGGCTGAGCAATCGCTCAAGACCGCTCATCTGTTGAATATTAATGCACTCAAGTAACTGATTATCGAGCTGGTTTTCCGGTGCAAAGCGCATACCTCCGCCGGCAAATTGATTTTTACAGGCCATTAACATAAAGCTTCGGCTTGTATACTGCTGCTGGTTAATCGTGACCTGCATAGGCTGAGCCTGATAGCTGAATAAGCAGCGCAGTAAGTAGATATAATAACGTAGCCGCCAGCCACTGCCATGCCCCATGCGTTGCAGTAAGTAGCAGTCAAAGCCACAGCCCACTGAGTTGAGAAAATACTGTTGCTGTTGCTCGCCATAGTGCACCACGCCAATATCCTGGCGCCGTCGTTTCGCCTTGCCGCTGCTTAAAAATGCAATAAAAGCATCCAGTTTGCGCGGCAGTTTGTGCTGGCGCGACCAGTCGTTGCCAGTGCCCCAGGCCAGGCTAGTAAGCGTGCAGTCCTGCAGGTGCGGAGATTGCGCCAGGCTCTGCAGCACCTCGTTCAGGCTGCCATCGCCGCCAACGACAACAAATTGCCGAAACCCTTGCGCAATCGCTGCATACACCAACTCACCGGCATGGCCAGGGCGCTTGCTGACAGCTAGCTCAAACTGTAGCTCAGAAGCCTGCAGCTTTTGCTGTAAAACGCGTAAGCGCTTCGCCGGTGCTTGACCACCTGCGTTTGGGTTAACAACAAAAAACCAGTGCTTAGCTAGCATCGTGAAGGCGAGCTCAGTCGTTGCTTGTGAGCAGCGGGCTTATAAGATAAATTGGCTGAGGTCTTGATCCTGCACCAACTCGCCAAGTTTCTGGTCCACAAATGCTGCAGTAACCTCTACCTGTTTATCCTGTAGGTCAGAAGCTTCAAAAGACACCTCGTCTAATAGTCGCTCTAACACTGTATGTAAGCGGCGAGCGCCAATGTTTTCAGAGCGATCATTGATTTCCCAAGCAATTTCCGCGAGACGCTTGATGCCGTCTGCAGCAAAGCTTAAGCTAACACCTTCGGTGGCCATCAATGCTTGGTACTGCTGGGTTAATGATGCGGTAGGCTCTGATAAGATACGCACAAAATCCTCGGGTGAAAGCGCATTCAGTTCTACTCGAATTGGCAGGCGACCTTGCAGCTCAGGAATCAAGTCTGAAGGCTTGGCTAAATGAAATGCGCCCGATGCAATAAACAAAATATGGTCGGTTTTTATCATGCCATATTTCGTGTTAATGGTGCTGCCCTCAATCAGCGGCAGTAAATCGCGCTGCACACCTTCGCGTGATACATCGGTGCCGCCGCTTTCTCCGCGCTTTGCCACTTTATCAATTTCGTCAATAAACACGATGCCGGTTTGTTCTACCGCCTGCACAGCTTGGCTTTTTAAATCGTCTTCATTAACCAACTTGGCAGCTTCCTCCTCTTGAATCAAACTGAAGGCTTGTTTGACGCTAAGCTTACGCGAAGATTTGCGCGCGCTTCCCATGCTGGAAAACATATTTTGCAGTTGATTGGCCATATCTTCCATGCCCGGTGGCGTCATAATTTCGACACCGCGCGGTGCTTCTGATAATTCGATTTCAATCTCTTTATCATCCAGCTCACCTTGGCGTAATTTTTTACGAAACAGCTGGCGCGTGCTGGAGTCTTTGCTAGCTTGTTCGGCTTCGTCATTAAAATTGCGTGGCGGTGGTAGCAGCGCGTCAAGAATTCGCTCTTCGGCGGCATCACTGGCGCGGTGCTGTACTTTTTCCATCGCCTCTTCACGAATCATTTTGATCGCAGCATCAACCAAGTCACGAATCACTGATTCAACGTCGCGACCGACGTAGCCAACTTCAGTAAATTTGGTCGCTTCAACCTTGATAAAAGGAGCTCTAGCCAGTTTTGCTAAGCGGCGCGCAATTTCGGTTTTGCCAACCCCGGTAGGACCTATCATTAAAATATTTTTTGGCGTTACTTCAGCGCGCATATCATCGTCCAATTGCATCCGACGCCAGCGATTGCGTAATGCAATCGCCACCGAGCGTTTGGCTTCATCTTGACCAATAATGTGCTGATTTAGGGCGTGAACAATTTCACGGGGAGTCATAGCAGACATAGCTTTCTCTTATCAGTAAACGGTGGGCGCTTAGTTGGCCGCATCCAGAGATTTAATCACGTGGTTATGGTTGGTATAGACACAGATATCGGCGGCAATGCGCAAACCTTCACGTACGATAGCTTCGGCATCCATATCAGTATTATCCATTAAGGCGCGGGCAGAGGCTTGCGCAAATGAGCCGCCAGAGCCAATCGCTAGAAGATTATCTTCTGGCTCAATCACATCACCGTTACCGGTAATGATCAGTGAGGTGTCTTTATCGGCAACAATCAATAGCGCTTCAAGTTGTCGCAGCGAGCGTTCTGTGCGCCACATCTTGGCGAGTTCAACAGCGGCGCGCAGTAAGTGGCCTTGATATTTTTGCAGCTGCGATTCAAACAGTTCAAATAAGGTAAATGCATCGGCGGTGCCGCCGGCAAAACCGGCAATCACCCGATCATTAAACAATGAGCGAACTTTACGCGCATTGCCTTTCATGACGGTATTACCCATCGATACCTGGCCGTCACCACCAATGACGACCTTATTGCCGCGTCGCACCGATAGAATTGTAGTGCCTCGATATTGTTCCAAACTGTTCTCCTTGCGCGACAAGGCCGCGTTTATCTTTTGATATAGCGCTATTTATGGGGTTATTCACACGCTTTTCAAGCCGTGGAAGCGGATAATTTTCCCCTTAAAGCTGACTATTTAGTCAGTTATTTGAACTTATGCATTACAACGGCCTCTAACAAAGTGTAAGCAAATAGTTAAGAACCGCTACAAAGCGCTTAAAAAGCGCAAAGACATTAAGAAATAGCTAAGCAATAGCTAAGAAAAGGAGACCTCTTATGCATAACCCATCTGTAGATACATCCGGTTTTGTAGGTTACTTAGGTAAGTTTCGCCACGCCAATAAACAATATCATGCCGATCATGGCGCTGATCATAGTTCTAGTCATGCTGCCGCAAATAAGCCGTCAAGTTCATCGCAGGCGTCGCGTCGCCAGAATGCTGAGGCTGGCCAGTTTCAGCTTAGCCAGGCAGAGATTACAGAGAGCAGTACGCGGCAGATGATGTCAGCTAATGATGCGCCAGCGCAGTCAACTAAAGCCAAGGTGGTTTACAAAAAAGCGCGCCGCAGTCGGTTAAAAGATTGCTTCAACTAGGCCATTATGTGCCATCTAATTCTTCACGCAGCGGTTGCAGGCTAGTCTCAATGGCCTGCAAATGCTTAGAGATGCGCGGCCCTATGGTTTGCGCTACACCGACCGCTAATAAATCGATTACCACCAAATGAGCAATGCGCGACGACAGCGGGGTGTAGATTTCAACCTCTTCTTCCGCATCAATATGAATCGCAATATGACATTCTGCACTGACGGGCGAATGAGACGGCGCTAATCCAATTGTCAAAGCACCTGCCTGATTGGCGAGCCGAACGGCCTCAATCAAGGCTGTAGTCTTACCGGACTGTGAGATCGCAACTACCACATCATCGTTGCTGAGCGACATCGCCGACATGGTTTGAATATGTGGATCAGAATACACTGCAGAAGAAATCTGTAAGCGGAAAAACTTATGCTGTGCATCAGCTGCGACAGCTGCAGATGCGCCAAAGCCATAAAACTCAACCCGTTTCGCATGGCAAATAGCTTGAATCGCATTTTCCATAACGTCGGGATTGATTGCGTCGCGCACTTCCGACAGGGTGCTCAGGGTGGCATCAAAAACTTTACGACCTAAGTCTGCCACCGAGTCGTTGGCGTTGATCGAGAAGTCTTCATACTCCTGCATGCCAGCAATATGTTGTGCTAACTGCAGCTTAAAATCCTGAAAGCCAGAGCAGTCGATGGCGCGACAAAACCTCACAACAGTGGGCTCGCTAACCTGGCAGGCCTCAGCCAGATCAACAATGCGCATATGAATTACTTGGTGAATATGCTTTAACACATAATCACTGACTTTCAGTTCAGATTTTCGCAGTGAGGGTTTACTGCGGTGAATTCGTTGCAGAAGAGGTAGCATAAGCTCGATCATTCAATCTCAAGCTTAGCAATGTACTACAGCGCTGATGCAGATACAAACCAAGCAGCCAAGCACTTTCGTACACCTTCGTAGAATGGCAGCATGTATTGGTTTATTGAGTAGGTGCAGCGGAGAAAAGCAAGGGCTATTGCATAGATGCAATGGCGAATGACNGTCTGGTCTGAAAAGCTCAATCCTTGAGCTCGCTTAAACCATTATGCGCTTTGTTGCATAGACTGTGGCGCTTGCTTTAATACTTCCAGTAAGCTCTGTGCTACAGCCTGAGAGGAAGCAGGGTTTTGCCCAGTAATTAATAAGCCATCTTGTACAACAAGCGGGTGCCAGTCGTCAGTTTTTTGATATTCTGCACCGAGTGCCTGCAGCTCGTCTTCTAACAGATAAGGTACAACGTCAGTTAAGCCAACTGCGGCTTCTTCGCTGTTGCTAAAGCCAGTCACACGTTTGCCGGCCACCAAAGATTTGCCATTGCTAAGACAGGCTTTAAGTAAGACCGCAGGTGCATGGCAGACTGCTGCCACCGGTTTGTCAGCGGCTGCAAACGCCTCAATCAAGGCAATTGAATCACTGTCGCGGTATAAATCCCACAGCGGTCCGTGACCACCCGGATAGAACACAGCGTCATATTCAGCAGCGTTCATCTCAGCTAGCTTAAGTGTATTTGCCAGCTGCTGTTGTGCAGCACTGTCTTGTTGAAAACGATCGGTATCAGCTGTTTGGAAGTCAGCTGCGTCACTCTTTGGATCAAGCGGCGGCTGGCCACCTAAGGGTGAGGCTAGCGTTATCGTTGCGCCAGCATCTTTCAGAGCATAATAGGGGCTGGCAAATTCTTCTAACCAGAAACCTGTTTTCTCGCCGGTAACGCCGAGTTCAGCATGCGAAGTTAAAACAAATAAGATGTGCATAAAGCATCCTTAGTCAAATATGACGGCATAAGAATCAGAACAGTTNAATCACGGCGATGAGAAGCATCATCGCNGATTATAACTAGAACAAAAAAGCCCTATCGTCGATAAGGCTTAGTGATTACTATACGCGCTTTTCATCGAGCTAGATTGGCGATATCTATGCCGCTGCGCATTTTCCGCAAAACCAGACTATCGTGGCCTTGGTACTTCTTCTCGCATCCGCCGCTGCTGCTTAACACTGCTTTACTCAGCAGTGGCTGAAAGCCGGGCGGCTTCAAAGCGATCAATTTGAAAGCCGTATAGCAACTTGCCGTTAATCACAAATAAGGGAATAGCTGGCATATTACTGTCAGCGGTAAGCTCTTTATGGCGAGCATTGGCTTCAGCGCTGGATTCAATATCGTACTCAATAAACGCAATATTATTGTCTTGCATATAGGCACGCGCCTGTTGGCAAAATCGACACCAAGGCGTGGAGTAAAACTCGATACGCTCAGTGCTGCTGGAGGCTGCAGCAGGGCTGTTATGGCTATTATGGTTATCAGCGTGCAGGTTAGTGCTCATCAGTAGGATGCTGAGTAGCCAAATAAAAAAACGTTTAGTATGACAATATTTATCGTAAACATTCCTACGATAAAAAAATGACTGGTAATAACACCTATAAAAATGTGCTGTCATGGTATGTACCTGATTAATCAAAAATGCGCTTATCAAATACCTTGTATAGGCTAGATAGCAGGTTATGGCTGAGTCTCAGTTTGTGCATTGAAGGCTTTGACGATGCGAATGACAATATAAACCATCAAGGTTTATACGAGACGATAGGGGCAATGAATGCAAATGATTGGCTATGGTTTTTTATTACTCAGCTAAAGAAGTTATTCAGAGTAGCTTATTCAGAGTAGCTGCGCTGCACACCATCAACCTGCATGCCGCGCTCTGGGGTAAAGGCCTGACCCTGCTGATTTTTAAATTGAAACGGCACCGATACAGTTTCCATACCGTTATTTTTACGAATCACAAAATGTAAGTGCGGCCCGGTTGAGTAGCCCGACGAGCCTGCGCGGGCAATACGTTGACCCTCTGCAACCTGCTCGCCAGGCTGCACCAGAGCACTGGCTAGCAGCAAATGTGCATACACAGCGTAGGTGCCATCACTGTGTAAAATTTGAATATAATTGGCCTTATCTAAGAAATATTGGCTGGCAGTGCCAACCTGATAGCTGTCAACAACATCAATCACCGTGCCTGCGCGCGCAGCGCTGATATAGGTGCCAACCTTTGTAGCAAAATCCACGGCATATCGATTCGGGCGTTTGAAGTGAGAAAATGAGTCATTAAATGATTGAGTAATTTGATGACTGCGTTTAGAAGAAATAGGCAAGGCGTATAAATACTCATCGTGATATCGCACTATATCACCTAGCAACCACTGGTATTTAAATGCCGCGGCTTTGCCAGCTTGCGTGAAAATGGCTTGTTTCGATTTGGCCGGTACCGATGCCTCAAATACCCCGTTAGAGAAAATGGAAGACTGCAGCTGGACTCGGATCGGCGCATACAAGGGATTATCAACGGTGATATTGTATTGGCTGTCGCCCTGATACACATAAAACGCCGGCTGCGGCTTTTCCGCTTTTGGGCTTTGATAATGCAAGGTATCGACATCTTGCCGATCAGCCGGTTTGCGGTCGGTAAACATCCAGCGCCCGTTGGCGTCTTGATATTTATAAAGCTCTGTTGCCTGACTAGCAGTTGCAATGCTGGCAACAGCTAGACAGAGAATATAAACCTGCAGGCGAGGGAGGGATTGAAATAATATCCGAACTGTTGGCAGCGAATCATTCATGACAAGAAAAGGGTTTGCAGCACGCTAGCTTATACAGAGCCTTAGCCGCGATAAACTAGCAAGCATAGGGCTTAAATCTTATCTTGCCATCATATCCAGCTAGGCTGCAAACCGCTAGCGTATAAAGCTTACATCGCGGGAAAGTATTGCCCCTCAAATACGGTTCCTGCAACCGCAATATCTTTGATCGAGGCAGGCTTAACTTTGTAGGGGTTCTGCTCGACCAAGGTAAAGTTGGCGATTTTACCTGATTTAATGCTGCCAATTTTATCGTCCATGCTCCACGAATAAGCCGCATCAATAGTAATTCCGCGCAGCGCGGCATCCACCGATAATGCAAGCTCAGGCTGAATCACTGTAAACGACAGAGTTTGCCGTGTTGCCGCCGACCAAGCAAGATACAGTGGATCGGCTGGCGCCATCGGTAAGTCAGAGTGTAAGGAGACCGAGGTGCCCAATGACTCTAACGGCGCTACTCTAACCATACTGTATGCGCGCTCTTTACCTAAGCCGATTTCAGCAAATTTTTCTGAAAAACCAGTGACATAGTAGGGGTTTACTGAAACTAATAAGCCTAAATCATTAATGCGTTTAATTTGGCTAGGGCTTGAGTTTGCAAAGTGAACAATGACGCTGCGATGATCTGTGCGCGGTGTCTCTTGCATGCGACGCTCAAACATCTCTAACACTTTTTCTAAACCAAGGTCGCCGTTAACGTGAACATGAATTTGATAGCCTTCTTTCCAGAACACTTTGCTGATAGTTTCAAATTCTTCCGGACCCTGAATCCAAGCACCCTCGTGGCCGTCTATGTAGCCGTCTTTCATCTTCATCAATTGCGAAATAATCGCACCATCGGCTAAGATTTTAATTTGCTTATCCAAAAAGCGTACCTTGCCAGTGGCAGGAAAAGTGGCTTTGATTTCTTCCATGCCTGCTAAAATGCCGTCAGCGCCATATTTGAGCAAGGGCGATTGTGTTTCAGGAATAAAAAACGAATAAAACGGTGTATCACTGGCGCCTAAAATATCCAAATACATCTGCTCTAGGCCGGGTGGAACAAAAGCGCCTGGCTCCATATAGGCGGTGACACCATTTTTATGCAGCATTTGCTTCATCTGCAATAAGCCGGCCTGCATACGTTCGGGGCTGGCAATTGCCGAAAACAGTCTGGGTAGTAAATACACCAAGGCGCCCGCTTCAAAAAAGTGCCCCTTGGCGAGGTCAGACTGTGCTTTGACTTGCGCACCAGCGGCGTCGATATCGGCCTGGTTAAGGCCAAACAATTTAATCGCGGCCGAGTTAAAATAAAATTCATGGCAGCTGCGATGCCAAACCGCAATCGGCCGGCTAGCACTTACTTGATCTAATTTCTCGCGTGAAAGCTCGCCGTGAAAATAATTATTAAAGCCCCAGCTCCACAATACCTCATTAGGGTCGCTCATTGCTTGCTCGGCGGCGGTTAGTTTTTTGAAATAATCGTCAGCATCCACTGCTGCCGGCCAGGTCTTATCGGGCAATTCCCAGGGCTCGGGCGCAATCACCACCGTTTGCAAGGTTAGCGCCCCTAGAAACGGGTGCAAATGTTGATCAATAAAGCCGGGCATCAGGGTTTTGCCAGCGAGATCAAATGCGGTGGCATTCGGAAACTGCTGCTTAGCTTGATTTAGCTTGCCGACAAAAACGATTTTTTCGGCTGAAGTCACCACCGCTTCAGCATTTGGCTGATCTGTTTCCATGGTGATAATGTCGCCGCCTGAGAACAAAAGCAGCTGAGGGTCAGTGGCCTTGTTACCGGCTTTGTCAGAAGCCGCCGCTGTGTCAGCCTTTTTACTGCAGCTGCTGAGCAAGAAAACTACGCTCAATAGCGCGATCATAAGCAAACTGATTGAGGCTTTACTGCTTTTGCGCAGCTGTAAGCTTAAGGTGCGACGTGGATTGATATTTTGCATTGCGGGCATGGTTCTCGTTCCTGAGGATAATCTGTAAGTCACTTTACCGAATTGCGCATAGCACGCATTGACGGCTATGGCGCGATGTTGTCTATTTACACGTCTTAATCTTAGCGGCTAGACACACTATAACAAGCCATTTTGCAGATTATGCAAGTGAGCGCACAAAACCCGAACCCTGCGCGAGTTTAACGCTAAAAAATTCGACATTGAGCGCGATAATAGCTTAGCGCTCAGCATCAGTTGTTTAGGATTCAATAACTTAGCAATAATCACGGATTAGGGTTTAAATCCGATTATATTGGCCATTTGCTCGGGTTATAATGCCGCAATTTGATCAATAGACCGGACCTTATAATGTTCAGCAAACTATTTTCTTATGAATTCTGCATTGATGATAAATATCAGCCGATCGCCACTGCCGTGGTGGCTATTTTCGCTGTGGTATACGCGGTGTCGTTTTTAGGTTTGATGCAGTACGTTGCTTACCTTGGTCCAGGCCTTGGTGACGATTTAAATTTTACCCCGTTCTTATCCGTGTTGCAGACAGTGCAGGGCAGTGGCTCAAGCTGGCTGTATTATGCTTTCATACTGCTGTGCTGCGCCAATGTCCTGTTCACCGCTGCGATTGTGTTTTTGGGCTATTGGTTATATCCCAAAGCGCTCGGTAAGCCGTTTCCGGTGCAGCTGCTGTTTACCTACTTCGCGATGAATGCGGTGTGTACGGTAGGCATTTGGAGTATTCAGGGCTTCGCGGCATTATTTGCGCCGCTAATGGGCTATAGCGTGCTTGAGGGTATACAGGCATTTGCAAGTTTACTCAGCGCATTGCGTGACTGGGCCAATCAAGTACCCACGCTGATTGATATGCCTGCCTGGATGGCATTTCTCGTGCTGCAAATGCTTGGCGGTTTTTTCCATTATTGGTTTCATCGCCTGGCGCATGAAAGCCGCATCTTATGGCTATTATTTCACCGCACGCATCATATGACCCCCGAACTGATTCAGCCAAGCACGCAGGCGGTGTTTAATGCATTTCCGTTTTTTATTTTTGCCGCCATACCCTATGTGCTGATTTTTTCACTGATTGGCAAATTGATTACCGCTGATTCCTTACTGATGTACTTAATCATTTACAAATTATTCTCGGCCTTCGCTAACCTTTGGAGTCATCAATCGGCGCTTTATAGTTGGGCGCAAAAGCAGTGGCCGATTCGTGTCTTAAGCACCATTACCTCAGAAGGGGTGTATCACTACTTACATCATTCTGCTGAGGTCAATCACAATCGTCCGCGCGGCAACCTCATTAATATTGGTGGCGGCTTATGCTTTATTTGGGATCGGGTGTTTGGCACTTATGTGCCGGTATCGGCGCACAAGCCAGCGGTTGGTTTAGCGGGCGTTAAGCCAGAAGAGATGTCGACCAATCCACTGCGATTAGCCTTAGCAGGCACAGCTCAGCTGCTATTTGAATTACGGCATAACCCTGATCCACTGACATGGCTAAAAATTCTATTCGGCCCCAGCGATTATCTGCCTCCGCACAGTAAAGACTATATTTATAAAGCGAGTTATTCAGCCCTTACACAGTCACCATAATCGCCACCGCGCTAATATCAGTAAGATGAATGCGCTAAGGTAATCACAGTGACAGTGACAGTGACAGTGACAGTGACAGCAAGAGTT
>JABSRR010000007.1 GCA_013215025.1 Pseudomonadales bacterium | reverse complement strand
TGCACAGCCTTGCAGAGGATATTGCTTCGCTAGAGCATCCGGTAACTCAGCCGGTTTGATTTCAACCGTAAAGCCAAGACGACTAGCAAGCTGACGCAGCGCAATGATTTGTTTTTGTCGTTCACTGGGTATCAGCTGCATAATCGGCCATGCAGCCATGCCCATGCAGAGAAGAGCTATTGCAATACCCCACCACATTATTCGGTTTTCTCTTTAAATTCACACAGGTCTTCTATCAGACAGCTGCCACACTTCGGTTTACGGGCGACGCAGGTGTAGCGCCCATGCAAGATGAGCCAGTGATGTGCATCTAATAAAAACTCTTTCGGAACAAGGCGCAAAAGCCTATCTTCAACGCTGCGAACGTCTTTGCCGGTGGCAATTTTCGTGCGATTGGCTACCCGAAAAATATGGGTATCTACCGCCATGGCAATTTGTCCAAATGCCGTATTCAAAACCACATTGGCAGTTTTTCTGCCTACCCCTGGCAGCTGCTCTAGGGCTTCGCGACTCCTGGGCACTTCACCATCATGCTTTTCAATCAAGGCTTGGCAGGTTTTAATGGTGTTTTCAGCTTTCGCATTAAATAAGCCAATGGTGCGAATATGAGATTTAACGCCATCAACACCCAAAGCCAGCATGGTTTGAGGCGTTGGTGCTGCAGCAAAGAGGGTGCGAGTGCACTTGTTGACGGCGATGTCGGTGGTTTGAGCCGAGAGTAGTACCGCAATCAACAGCTGAAAGTCTGAATGATAAACCAGTTCGGTTTGCGGCTTTGGGTTGGCCGCGCGAAGGCGAGAAAATATGGCGCTGCGTTTATCTCGATTCATAACGCTCTAGGCTTAGGAAATTTTGCCGGTCACCCGAACGCGACGATCTTCTTTAGGTAAATCAGCTTTTTTGGCGTCCAGAGATTTTTGAATTTGGCCGTCAATCATATTCTTGATCGCTATCATAAAGCCAGTGAAGATAAAGGCGCCGGGCGGTAACACGATATAGAGAAAGCCTGGGTAATTCTCAAACACGTCAATGCGCCAATCTTTGGCAATATCGCCAAATAATAGATGCATATCTGCAAACACATGGCCTGTACCAAATAATTCGCGAAAAAATCCCAGTAAAAACATCACTACCGCAAAACCTAGACTCATAATAAAGCCATCGTATACGGACGGCAGCACTGCATTTTTTGACGCAAATGCATCGGCACGGCCCAAGATCACGCAGTTGGTTGTGATTAGTGGTAAAAATACGCCCAATACCTGATAGAGTTCATAGGTATAGGCTTGCATAATCAGCTGTATAGCAGTCACGGCTGCTGCAATAATCATCACAAAAGCGGGTAAGCGTACCGCCTCAGACACGACGTTGCGGATTACAGAGACGGCAAAATTTGAGGTCACTAAAACAAACATGGTGGCGACAGCCATGCCGATTGAGTTAACCACCGAGCCGGTCATGGCTAACAGTGGGCAAAGCCCTAATAACTGAACCAGGGCAGGGTTATTTTTCCAGAGTCCGTTTAGCGTTAGCTCTTGATAGTTGACCGTGCTCATATCTTAGGCTCCAGAGTCAGATTAGCTGTGCTATCGATGATTTCAGGGCTAGGTTTTTCTTCAGTTTCAGGCTGAGCTTGCGCGAGCAAACTTGCTTTATTGGTCTGGAAAAATAACAAGCTATTGTAGATAGAATTGATAACTGCGCGTGGGGTAATCGTGGCACCAGTAAATTGATCAAAAATACCCTTATCTTTTTTTACTGCCCACTTTTTCTGTTCAGGGTTGTTTATGCTTTTATCGTTAAACGCCAGCACCCAATCCGATTTCTTAAGTTCGATTTTATCGCCTAGCCCCGGTGTTTCGCTGTGTGAAATAATCCGTACCCCGGCGACAGTGCCATCGGTGCGAATACCAACAATGCTGTCAATTGAACCGCCATAGCCATCCGGTGCGCGAACCGGAAAAATAAATGCGTTGACCTCACCCTGAAGACGAGAAATATGAATCTTAGCGGGCTGTTTTAGCTTTAATAAAGACTGGTCGTCGGTCATTAAAAAGTCATCCAGCAGGCTATTGTCGTGTTGGGCTTTCGGAATAATTTCTTCCAGCGCCTTTGACTGCACCTGACGAAGGCTTTCAGCGCGTGCCAAACGGGTCGAAATTTCTGTGCTGGCAATGCCGGCGGCAACCAATAAGGCAAATGCAGCCAATAAAAAGCTATTTTTGGTAATTGCTTCTTGCATGCGCATGATCAGTTACCCTTTTTCTTTTTGTTGTGGCCGTAAGTGCGAGGCTGGGTGTAATGGTCAATAAATGGTGCAGCAAAATTCATCAGCAGTACCGAAAAAGCCACCGCATCCGGGTAAGCACCATACACACGTATGATATAAACTAAAACACCAATACAGGCGCCAAACACAATACGACCGCGGTTAGAGACGGCAGAGCTGACCGGGTCGGTGAGAATAAAAAATGCGCCCATCATGGTTGCGCCCGATAGCAGGTGAAACAGCGGTGAGCCGCCAGAGTTTGAGCTGCCGCCATCATAGCCGATTAATGCACACAGGCTTAATGCTATCAACATGCTTATTGGTGCATGCCAGGTAAATATTTTCCGATACAGCAAGTACAGCCCGCCAGCCAGAAAACCCAAATTAACCCATTCCCAGCCGATGCCTGCGAGTTGACCAAATGCAGGGCTTTCGGTGTAGAGCTGCTCAAGCATTAGGCTGCTGTTTTGCTTCATTAAGTCTAAAGGTGTTGCAGCGGTGCGGCCGTCTAGGCTGTCACTGAAACCAAAATTATACTGCAGCGCTTCAAGCGGACCAATAAAGTTGCCATCCAAAGGTGTGGGTATTGCCCATTGCGTCATTTGTACCGGTAAAGAGATTAACAGCACAACATAAGCCACCATGGCTGGGTTAAACGGGTTATAACCAATACCGCCATACAGCTGTTTAGCAATGCAAATAGCGAAAGCCATACCGGTTAGTAAAACCCACCAAGGCGCATAAGGTGGAACAGCCAAACCCAATAGCACGGCTGTTAACACGGCAGAGTAGTCTTTTAAGTAAAAGGCTACCGGGCGCTGTCGCAGCTTTAGGCATGCTGCCTCAAAGCCAAGGCCACAAATGACTGCCCATATCACNTTGATAAAAGTGCCAAAGCCAAAAAACCAGGTTAAGGCAAATAGCCCAGGTAAGGTGGCTAAAATCACTTGCTGCATAACCCACTGCGTGGAGGTAGGGCCGTGGGCGTGCGGTGATGTGACGGTCAAAAGTGCCATATTATAGGGTCTCTAATGCCTGCTGGGCGTCGGCTTGTTTTTGTTTTAACTTTTCCAGTGAGGCTGCAATGGCATTCGCTTTGTCTGAACCTTGCTCAGCTTGTGCAAGTTTGCTATTGGCATTATCAATGCGTTTCTCAATTGCCGCTAAGTCTTGTTCAAGCTTTTCCTTGGGGCTCAAGCTATCGCCGGTACCAGCGCGTTTCGCCTGCGCTTTAGCGATAGCTGCCGCAACGGGATCTGTAGACTCAGGCTCTGCAGTGCTTTCGCCCTCTTGGCTGAGGTCATTGCGCGGGCGCAGCTCTTCCAAGCGTTTATTAGCTTGAGCAAGTTTTTGCTGCAGTTTTTCCACGCTTGCGGCAAACGCAGGCAGATTGTCATCTTGATCTTGCTCAGCTTGAGCTAACTTGGTCTCGGCTTTTTGTAGGCGTTTGTTGAGCGATGAAACGGCCGCTTCAGCATCGGCTATTGGGTCTGATTGACCGTCTGCTTTAGCTTTCGCTCTGGCGATAGCGGCGGCAACCGGATCATCCTTTATGGTTTGAGCGCTGTTAGTTGGTGCAGAGGATGGAGACGAAGTTGGCGCTGATTGATCGAGCAGCTGCTGTGCTTCAGCGATTTTGTCCTGAAGTTTGTTAACCGACGCTTCAAAAGCGGCTATATTGTCATCGTTGCTGNCTTGAGCATGTTGCAATTTTTGCTCGGCTTTCGCTAAACGTTTCTTCAATCCGGATAACTTCGCTTCCGCCTCAGCAACCGGGTCAATCGTTGTACCTGCAGCTTTCGCCTGCGCGCGCGCAATAGCTGCAGCAACAGGATCGTCATTTGCTGGTGTTTGCTTGACCGATGCAGAGGCGCTAGGTTTACTATTAGTCGCCTCAACTGCTTGCCGCGCAGCATCAACCTTTTCCTGCAGTTTATCAACCGAGGCTTGGAAGGCTTGCAGATTGTCATCATTGCTGTCCTTAGCGGACTGCAATTTTTGCTCGGCTTTCTGAAGTCGGCTTTCCAGGCTAGCTAGTTTACTCTTGGCTTCGGCAGCAGCGTCAACCGGAGCACCCTCAGCTTTCGCTTTAGCACGAGCAATGGCAGCGGCGACTGGATCATCATTAACTGCGCTGCTGCTTGCTGTAACAGTCGTTGCGTCAGCGTTCTGCTGATCGCGAGCTTGCGCCTCTTTAGCACTTGCTGCCGCGGCTGCTTTTGCTTGTCTGGCTTGGCGTTTGGCTTCTTTTTCAGCTTCGACCTGTTCCAATCGTGCGATTCTAGCCTCATAGCGTCCCATGGAGTATTCGGCTTTTTTGGCCTCAGCATCGGCGCGACGAATATCGGCTTTGGAAGCACGGTAGTATTGCACCAAGGGGATATTGGAGGGGCAGGCGTATGAGCAGGCACCACATTCAATACAATCCATCAGGTTATGTGCTAATAAACCTTCATGATTTTTTGAGCGCGCATACCAATACATTTGCTGGGGTAGCAAACTGGCTGGACAGGCTTCAGCACACATGCCACAGCGAATGCAAGCCTGAGCCGGTGTTTCGGGGGCTAGTTCATCAGCGGTTGGTGCTAACAAGCAGTTAGTAGTTTTAACAATCGGTAAGTCTAGAGATGGCAGCGCAAAGCCCATCATTGGCCCACCCATAATCAGGCGCGATGCTTTCTCGGCTTGATAGCCGCAGGCCTCTAGTAAAAGGCGCATCGGTGAGCCGAGTCGTACTTCAAAATTTTGCTGTCGTTCACAGGCATAGCCAGTGACTGTGGTTACTCGAGATATCAGCGGCTCGCCGAAAACAACTGCGCGATATATGGCAACGGTTGAGCCAATATTTTGACATACAATGCCAATATCTGAGGGTAAACCGCCAGAAGGGACTTCTTTGCCGGTGAGAATTTGAATTAACTGTTTCTCGCCACCTGAGGGATATTTAGTCGGGAAGCTGACGATTTCAATCGCAGTTCCTTCGGCAGCTTTGCGCAGTGCCTGGATTGCTTCGGGCTTATTATCTTCAACACCGATAATGGCTTCTTCACGCGGATTAATCAGGTATTTGAGAATTAGCGCGCCTTGAACAATTTGCTCGGCACGCTCGCGCATTAAAATATCATCTGCCGTGATATAAGGCTCACACTCAGTGCCGTTAATGATTAAGCTGTTAATTGTTTGATCATCGCGGGTCTGGAGTTTAACCGCGGTAGGGAAACCTGCGCCGCCCATGCCGGCAATGCCCGCATCACGGATAAGTGCCAGCAGTTCAGATCTTTCCAACTGGGTGTAATCATCAACACCTTGATGGGTAATCCAGTTATCTTCACCATCAGTTTCAATCACGATGCAGGGTGCTTGAAAACCTGAGGCATGAGCAATGGGTCGATCTTCAATGGCAATCACCGTGCCTGATGATGCAGCATGCACAGGCACAGAGACAAAACCATCCGCCTCGGCAATTTTTTGCCCAGTTAATACCTTGTCACCTACGTTTACGATGGGTTTTGCGGCTGCGCCGATGTGTTGCGATAGCGGATGCGTTAACTGAGCGGGAATCGGTGCTTGCTCAATCGGTTTTTGCACCGACTGCGACTTATTTTCAGCGGGATGAACGCCGCCAGGGGTTTGGAAAACCTTTCTAGATGGCAGATTGGCATTGTAAGCCAAATCAATTTGCGCATTAATGGCTTTGTCGCTGGCAATAATCGTCATGCTAGAGCACCTCCGCTAGCTTGCGTCGCTGGCAATAATATTGCTATCGGCAAATCGTTGGTCGGGGCTTTGCGGTAATGCCCAGCTCCACGTTTGCATGGTGGTTTCGATCGGAAGCATATCAATACAATCCACCGGACAGGGTTCAACACAAAGGTCGCAGCCGGTACATTCACTGGTAATCACAGTATGCATTTGTTTAGCGGCACCTAAGATTGCATCCATCGGACAGGCCTGAATACATTTCGTACAGCCGATACATTCATCTTCTCGTATGTATGCATACGCAGGTGGACGCTCTTCGGCGTCTAAAGGTTTTGCTTCAACATCAAGTAAGTCAGCGAGCGCTTGTACTGTAGCCTCACCGCCTGGTGGGCAGCGATTAATTTCTTCTCCCTCGGCAATGGCCTCAGCATAGGGCTTGCAGCCAGGGTAGCCACATTGACCACACTGTGTTTGTGGCAGTAAGTTATTGACTTGGTCAACGACTGGATTGCCTTCGACTTTGAATTTTACCGAAGCAAAGCCCAGCAATGCACCAAAGGCCAATGATAAAACACCTAACGCTACAATGGCCGCAATTAATGGGTTGTTAATGAAAAACTCAAGCATTTAATTATTCTTATACAATGGTTTATAGCTGCACTAAGCCAGCAAAGCCCATAAAGGCCAATGACATCAATCCTGCGGTAATCATACCAATCGCTGCGCCTTGAAAAGGCGTAGGCACATCAGCTACCGCGAGACGTTCGCGCATGGCTGCGAATAACACCAATACCAAGGAGAAGCCTACCGCTGCACCAAAGCCAAAAATTAAGGATTCGATGAAATTATATTCTTTATTGACGTTCAATAAGGCCACCCCAAGTACCGCACAGTTGGTGGTAATTAGCGGTAAAAAAACACCCAGTACGCGGTGTAGTAGGGGCGAGGTTTTATGCACGACCATTTCGGTGAATTGCACGACCACCGCAATCACTAGGATAAAGGAAATGGTTTGTAAATATTCTAGACCCAGCGGGGCTAAGATAAATGTATTAGTCAGGTATGAGCAGACCGAAGCGATAGTCAGCACGAAGGTGGTCGCTGCTGACATGCCAATCGCCGTTTCCAGTTTGCTAGAGACACCCATAAACGGGCATAGGCCCAAAAACTGGACCAACACGAAGTTGTTAACCAACACGGCGCTGATGAACAAAAAGCCCAGTTCCTGCAAAATATGTCTCCCGAACGCTTGTACGATAAAGTAGGCGCATTGTAGAGAAATAGTACGCTGCAATCAATTAACAAAGCCTTAACAGTTAAACCGATTGCGGGCTTTTTTTCGATAACTATTATTTGTAAAATGAATTAATAATTAAACTATCATCGATTTATTGGTTTATGACACGGTTAGTTTATATGTGCATGTCGGTGAATCTTAGTTGCAAGCAGGCTATTTTCTGGGCCAGCTTGTTTGCTGCTAGAATCGCTTTGGCAGATCTTTTGTTCGCTTGCCAAAGGCGGTGCATCAAAAAATAGCTGATGGCTATGCTCGGGCAACAGTTGATTAACTACAAAGCGTGCTCTTGGCAGAACATTGCTGTCTAAAATGCGATTAGCTCTCGCCCAATCTATTTGCAAGTCTTGGCAATTTTGAGGGAATGAGGTAAGCGGGGTTGCGAAAGCAATTTCGCGATCAATATTAAAATGAATTTTCATCATGACTTCTTCAAATAGCATCGCAGTGTCTTCGTAATGCAGCCCGTTTTCATATTGCAGGTAGGCATAATCATCGCTAGCGCCATTGTTGCTTCCACTGCCATCCGTTTCAAATATATCAGCTACCTCTGCTGCGCTCAGCTGATTCAGTTCGAAACTCACGGCTTGGCCAGCAAATAACACACCAGCCAGTTGTTTCAATGTCTCACTGAGCAGAGGATACTGCTGATCAAGCTTGCTGCTGGTTGAATGAATCTGTGCTTGCAGACTCAGTGGGCTTGCGCTCAAGCTTGCTTGCTGAATTGCGGCTAATGGAAATTGATCGCTGGCATGTGCAAGTTCATGAAATAACAGCGCCGACAGAGCATGCATAATATTATCGTCACTACGCTGGTTATTCGCCCAGGCTGGGTCACTGCCTTTAAAATAGCGGCTCAGAGTCAAGTAGTTAACATTATTGCTGAATGCGGCTCTGGGGTCACTGCCACGACCTAAGCTGGCGAACTCCTCCGGTGTTTGCCAAAACACATAAGGGTTTAAATATATAGCGCCTGTAGCAGGCCAGAAGAATGCAGGGTTGATGTCCCTATGAATGATAATCGCTGTCACGCTGGCAAATAATCGAAACATATCGGCTTGCGCTGAGCCTGGAAGACGTTCAAGCATTGCCGCAAAGCGTTGCGCCATCCAACGGTCAGAGACGATCAGCCGTTGCATTATGTTGGCCAGCTCAGGTGAGGAGTTTTGCTTGCCAATAAAATGTAACTGCGCTAAATCGCAGGCTTGGCTGCGGTTATTTAAGAAACTGCAATCGGCTATTTGCTGGCTCAATGAAGTTTGCTGACCGTTTGCATCGATAAAATCTGAGCTAGGCAGTTGAATCGGTGCGACTAAGCGCGGCGGTTCATCTTGCGTGGCATTACTCTGTTGTGTAGGTTTTGCGCTGCTCGCGCTGGTGAGATCACTGAGGCCGCAGCCTGACAGTAAAAAACATAGGCAGTAGACGATGGTAAGCGGATAATAATTGGCGTGTTTTATAAAGAGCCAATCTTGCTGATAAGTCATTGCTAGCATGGATGCTCCTTGATTTACTCGTTAATTCAAGGTCTGCATTCATACTAGTCAGATAACATACTGCTGTGCTGTTTTGTTAAAACTAAATCGGCATTAAAAATATCGTTAGAGAATATTTTTACATAATGCGCATGCCAGGGCTTGCACCAGCGTGAGGTTCGAGTAACCAGATCTCTTTACCACCTGGACCCGCAGCAAGCACCATACCTTCGCTGAGGCCAAATTTCATTTTACGCGGGGCTAGGTTTGCCACAACTACGGTCAATTGTCCGATCAATTGTTCGGCTGTGTAAGCCGACTTGATACCAGAAAAGACCTGACGAGTGCCATGTTCGCCCAGATCGAGACTGAGTTGTAACAATTTATCGGCACCTTCAACGGCGCAGGCATCAACAATTTTAGCCACCCTCAAATCAACTTTTGCAAAGCTGTCAAAACTGATCTCATCGGCAATTTTATCATCTGCTGTTGGAGCTTTCTTTGACGGTTTCGTTGCAGCTTTATTACTGCTGTTGTTCTTAGCTGCGCTTGTTGAAGTCTGTGTTTGATTAGCTGAAACCAGGGCTTCGACTTGTTTCATGTCAACCCGTTTCATCATTGGCTTAAACGATTCTATTTCATGGGCGAGTAGCGGTTGAATATCATCATGGTGCCACTCTAGAGGATCATTAAGAAAGCTTGCTGCCTGTGTGCGTAACTGCGGTAATACTGGCTGTAAATAGATGCACAATAGTCGGAATAAGTTAATCCCCATGCTGCAAATACTTTGCACCTTAGCGGCTTGATCGTCTTGTTTGGCAAGTACCCAAGGAGCTTGTTCGTCAATATAGCGATTAGCATCGTCGGCGATGGCCATAATGCTGCGCATTGCCTTGGCATATTCGCGCTTTTCATAAAGCTCGGCTATCGCACTGGATTGATTTACTGCTTGCTGCCATAGCTCTGGTTGGTCAAGTGTTGCCGATAGCATGCCTTGATGCGATTTATTGATAAATTTAGCGCAGCGGCTGGCGATATTGACCAATTTATTCACGAGATCACTATTAACGCGACTCACAAAGTCTGCCAAGTTGAGGTCTAGATCATCCACTTGATTGCCGAGCTTACAGGCGAAATAGTAACGCAAGTATTCCGGCTGAAGATGCTCAAGATAGCTACTGGCGTTAATAAATGTGCCGCGCGATTTAGACATTTTTTGACCGTCTACGGTCAAAAAACCATGCGCAAATACGCCAGTAGGCGTTCTTAACTCGGCCGAGTGCAGCATTGCTGGCCAAAATAGCGCATGAAAATTAATAATGTCCTTACCAATAAAGTGATACAGCTCGGTGCTTGCATCTTTATGCCAATAAGCATCAAAGTCGATGCCTTGGCGGTCAAAACATTGCTTGGCGGCAGCCATATAGCCAATGGGTGCATCCAGCCATACGTAAAAATATTTGCCCGGCGCATCGGGGATTTCAAAGCCAAAGTAGGGGGCGTCTCGCGAAATATCCCATTGTTGTAAGCCACCCTCAATCCATTCGGCTAGTTTATTGGCGACTTGCTCTTGCAAGGTGCCAGAGCGTGTCCATTGTTGAAGGAACTCTGAAAAAGCCGGTAGATCAAAGAAATAGTGCTCAGATTCTTTTTCAATCGGCGTGGCACCAGAAATGGTCGAGTATGGATTAATTAGCTCGGCCGCTGAATAAGTAGAGCCACAGACTTCACAATTATCGCCATACTGATCTTCGGCTTTGCATTTTGGGCAGCTGCCTTTAATAAAACGATCGGCTAGAAAAAGCCCCTTTTCTGGGTCATAGAGCTGTTTGATAGAGCGAGTTTTAATATGCCCGTTGGCTCGAAGTTTTCGGTAGATGTCGCTGGCAAATTGCTGATTTTCGTCACAATGGGTTGAGCCATAATGATCAAAATTAATTAAAAATCCTGCGAAATCCCGTTCATGCTCGGCTTGCACCGCAGCAATTTGCGCTTCAGCAGAAATGCCTTGTTGTTCGGCCTTGAGCATAATTGCTGTACCGTGCGCATCGTCGGCGCAAACATAATGACATTGGTTGCCGCGCGATTTTTGAAAACGCACCCAAATGTCGGTTTGAATAGCTTCAAGAATATGGCCAAGATGCAGCGAGCCATTGGCATAAGGCAGCGCGCTGGTAACAAGAATTTTTCGCATGGGAGGCATTATAAATAGCTGAATAAAGCTGGCTATAATAGCGATTTTTCGCGAGATTCTCTACTGACTTTATCTTTGCTTAACTCTCTCAAGCCAGTGATCAATCTGTCTCAGCGTGGCTTATTCAGATATTAGTCAGGTACTAGTCAGATATAAGCTGAAACAGTTTGCCACTATCCGTGATAAAGAATATTTCGCCAGCAGGATTGCTTTGAATAGCGCGAATACGCTCTCTGATGTCGGCTAATAAATGTTGATGCTCGATGACAGAATGTTTTGCATCCAACTTTACTCGATAAATGCCGGAAAGTTTCAGCGCTGTACTGAATAGATCACCCTGCCAGTTAGGGTATTGATCACCGCGATAGACCATCAGACTGCTGATCGCAATTGATGGTGTATAGACCCATATTGGCGATACGAAGCCAGCGCGCTCGGTTGCTTCACCGACGGCAATTGGCCCCCAGTATTCTTTACCATGCGATAGGATGGGCCAGCCGTAATTTTCTCCGGGATAAACGATATTAATCTCATCGCCACCTCTGGGCCCGTGCTCATTACTGAATAGCATTTGCCGTTCGGGGTCAAAGAATAATCCCTGTGGGTTGCGATGACCTAGGCTGAAGATTTCTTTGCGCGCCTGCTTATCATTCATCAGGGGATTGTCATTGGGAATACTGCCATCACGATGAAGACGCACAATAACACCGGCTAAATTATCCGCCTGTTGAGCCAGTGCGCGATTGCCTCTGTCGCCAATACTGAAATACACATGACTCTGGTCGAAACTGATTCTGCTGCCAAAATGTCGACCAGAGTCACTATGAACGTCACTCACGAGTAGCTCTTGCCATGGACCTAGGTTAGGGCTTGGCGCAAGGCGTAACTGGGCTTTAGCTAATGTGGTCGCACCGCCATCGCCGATTGCTTTGCTATAGCTTATGAAGACATCTTTTTGCGTGTGGATGGAAACTGCACCAGTAGCTTGGTCGTTCATGTTTTGGGTGGGTGCAATCGCAATGTCTAACAAGCCACCTTGTCCTCGAGTAAACAGCGAGGATACAAGGCTTAACTTTTGACGCTGTTGGGACTGAAGATCGTATAAGTGTATCGCGCCAGCTTTTTCACTGATCAACAAGCGTTGATTATCAACAAAACTAAGCCCCCAGGGTTGCTGCCAGCCCTCTGCTACAAGGCGAGCTTCAGCAGCAAAGCTGGATGGGTATATGAAGTAAAATAAGAAGGCTAGACAGGTTTTGCGCATAACAAGCTATATTCACTTTTTCAGTTTAAGTTAAACGCGTTAACTATTAGAATAGCCGAGTTTTTGATACAGACAATGAGTATACAAATGACCCTTAGCACTGACACCGTTTTACAGGCCCTAGCAAATTTTAACGACCCTTACCGTGATGATGACTTAGTAACACGCGGCGCCGTCAAAGCTTTGGAAGTTGACTCTGGCAATGTACTGCTGTCAATACACTTAGGTTATCCTGCTCAGGGTATAAAATCTGAGCTTGAAGCGCAGATTCGTCAGCTTGTCATGGCGGTCGACGGCGTTGAGTCTTTAGAGTTGAACCTAGAGTGGGGCGTGCTGGCGAATAAAACACAAAACAATATGCAGTCGATGCATAAAGTGAAAAACATCGTGGCGGTGGCCTCAGGCAAGGGTGGGGTTGGTAAGTCAACGACCGCAGTGAATATTGCGCTTGCGCTAGCCGCTGAAGGCGCCACCGTAGGCATTCTTGATGCCGATATTTATGGTCCATCGATTCCAAAAATGTTGGGCATTGCTGAGGCAACTCGGCCTGAATTTATCGACGAAAAACACTTTTACCCGATTATGGCACATGGTATCCAAAGCATGTCGATGGGCTATATGGTCACCGATAAAACCCCAATGGTATGGCGCGGGCCGATGGTTTCAGGTGCTTTGCAGCAGTTGTTAGGGCAATGTATGTGGCATGATCTTGATTATTTAATTGTCGATATGCCCCCAGGTACAGGCGACATCCAGCTAACCTTGTCACAAAAAGTGCCAGTCACTGGTGCGGTAATTGTGACTACACCGCAGGATATCGCTACCCTTGATGCTAAAAAAGGCATTGAAATGTTCAGAAAAGTCGAAATTCCTGTGCTTGGTGTGGTTGAAAATATGGCCATGCATCAGTGCTCGCAATGCGGCCATGAAGAACATATTTTTGGTCAAGGTGGCGGACAACGCATCGCCGATGAGTACCAATCTGAGTTGTTAGGTGCGCTGCCTTTGGATTTGACGATTCGTCAGTTAAGTGATGATGGTAGACCAACCGTTGTTGCCGATGTGAGCTCTGATAATGCGTTAAAGTATCGCGAAATTGCGCGTCGTTTAGCCGCTAATCTAGCTATGCGTGGCCGTAACGAGGCTAATCCGGTGGTGCAAATTATTGCCACCGATTGATGGCGTGGCTTTGTTAATGCGGATTTGCTATGTAGTTAAGCTGCATTAGCAGCTTAATTTGCATTTTTAATAAGCAGTTAATTTATGCAAAAAGCAAAAGTAAAAAGCAAAAAGGCTTTATGCACTTAATGCTTTTTACCTGGTGATCAATAAGGTCTGTTGTTTACTGATTGGCATAGGCCTCGACCTGTGCGTCAACCACAAGCAGCTCGATGCCGGCTTGTAAAAACATGTCGCGCGTTTCGGCTGCTGCGTGATATTGATGCTTAGCCACAACTTTTGTAATGCCACAGCTAATGATCAGCATGGCACAGACCCTGCAGGGCTCCATTTTGCAATATAAAGTGCTGCCAGCGAGTGAAATACCATGTTTGGCGGCTTGGCAAATGGCATTTTGCTCAGCATGAATTGTGCGCATACAGTGCTGGCGCGTGGTGCCATCGTCATCAATGACTTGCTTCATCAAATGACCAACATCATCGCAATGCGCAAGGCCAGGCGGTGAACCGACGTAACCAGTTGAAATAATGCGACGATCTTTAACGATAATGCAGCCGGATTTGCCCCGATCGCAGGTAGCGCGCGTAGCAACAGTGTCCATCATATCGATAAAATATTGATCCCAACTTGGTCGCATAGCTGATTAACCTCTGGTAAATCACTAGTATACCGTTAACCAAGCGCGCTCGGATAGTCACTTGAGTACAAACTCAGCAAGCCATAGACAATGACAGCAAAATTAAGAGGTAAACATGCAGATTGCAGTCAATAAAGTAGCGTTGTTTCACTACCGTTTACGTGATGAAGTGTCACAGCAAGAAATCGAGAATTCTTATGCCGCAGACCCAGTGGCTTATTTGCATGGCTTTGCCAATATCATCCCAGGTTTAGAGAGGGCCATGCTGGGTCGTCAATCGGGTGATGTGTTCAGCGTCAGTATCCAAGCTAAGGATGCTTATGGTGAACGGGTGCAGGCGGCGCAGCAGCGGGTGCCGATAAAACATTTGCATGTTAAGAAACATACAAAGCTCAATGTGGGTGATGTGGTGACCTTGCAAACCAGTGAGGGGCCGCGCCAGGTCAGTATTGTAAAGCCGGGCAAGTTTACCGTTGATATCGACGCTAATCACCCATTGGCTGGAAGAGATTTGCTGTTTGATATTGAAATTGTCGATGTGCGCGAGGCCAGCGAGCAAGAAATTGCGCATAAACATGCGCATGGGGTTGGCGGGCATCAGCATTAATTGCTAGCATAGGGCAAGGATCTGTGAAACGACCCACAGTTATCCAGTTTGCGCCTTAGCGTATAAGACTATTACGATTAAGCTAATAATAAAAATAACTTTCGTGACGGATTATGCAATTTTTCCCTCGCCTGCAAGCTTGCCATGGCAAACCTGAGCAAGGCTTTGCTAAACACGTTTACCGCAACAGCTGTCGTTTTGCTGGCGCTACTATGTTGATGGCATATTGCTCTGTGATATTTGCCACGGATATGGTTTTTCCGCAACTGGCCAGTTTGTTTGAAAATCATCAGCACGTGCAGGTTCATGAGGTTGATGACAAGCAAATTATGCTCTCTTGGCAAAGCCAACACCCTAGAAAGCTAGCGCCCCATACAGTTGAAATTTTTCAAGATATTAGTCATCACCTGAATCAACAGCAACACAGTATTTATGTGGCAGTAGGCGTGTCGCCAACAGCGGCCTTAGAGGGTGTTGATCAGCGCAATAGCCGCTTCAAAGCAAACTATATACGCAAAGTGTTGCAACAGTATTGCGTCAGCCCCTGCAGTGTTGAGGTTGAAGCAATTGGCGCAGTATTAAAGCAAAATGTTATTTTATTCAGTTTGCAAGATCGGCAGCAGGCTAAGCCAAGCCTCAGCGATTTTAATTTGCTAGCGCTTAATCCGTCTCCTTAGTTTCAATAAATGCGCCTGAAAAAAATTAGCTTGGATAAAATGCTTGCAGCGATGTTTTTTTCTGCGTTTTGTATTGCGATAAAAATTCGCCGATAGCGATCAGCTGCGATTGATTTGGACTCGCCGCTGATTGAAACAGATGCGCATCTAAGGCATTTAACACCCCTTTATATTCCTCAGGGCAAATGCTGGCAATATCTGCCAAGCTACTGACCTTATTTGGCAGTTGATGATCAGCTAAGCGAATTAATGCAGTTCTTGCGCTTGCAAAGTCTTTGGCATGGCTAGCCTGAGTGAAGGCGCTCATCAGCTTTTCCTGATCTTGCAGCTTGCTGTCTGTTGCAGATTTGTCTGTTGTTTCTAGTTGCTGCAGTCGCTTAATTTTGCGGTATTGAATTACGATGATTACTAAGCCTATAGCCGTCAATAGCCATGGCGTAAAGCTAAATAAAGTGAGTTTAAATGTATCAGCTCCGGCTGGTTCACTTAATGCGGATGCATCGGTGTCTGCTTTGTTGATGCTTTCTGCTGGCTCGGTTAACGGCGCAGCTGGCGCAGCGTCTAGAGGAGTTGCTTGCTGCGGTAATAAATTGGGATTGGCGCTGACCGTAATGTTGATGGCCGGCAGACTGGCAATTTCTGCTTGTTGCGTCTCGGTATTAAACCATTTAACTGTGATAGCAGGCAGCGTGTAGTTGCCTGCAGCAGTGGCAACCAATGAAAAGCTCTGTTGCTTGCTCGCGATTAAGTTGCCAGCTTGCATAACTTGCTGTGGCGTCTGTTGCTTTTGTTCGGGATAGACACTGAAACCATCGAGCTTGTTAAGCGCAACCTCGGGCAGTTGGGCGTACATGAGCCCCGTCGCTTCGATATTAATATTACGTGTGATGGCATCGCCAACCTGCATCCTGTCAGGGGGGCGATTAAAACTATCGCTGAGTTGCAAACGTTTTGCAGGTAACCAATCGCTGTCAGCAAATGTCGACGGAATTGGTTTTACCGTGACGGTTAAAGTTTGACCGCGAACTCGGATAGGCTTGCCTTGGCTAAAAAGAGAGCGTCGTTGATTTGCCTCCAATACCTCGGCTTGTACCACACTGGCAGGAATAATTAATTCGCCACTTTTTTGCGGGAACAGCATATATTTTAATTCGTAGCTTAAAAACGTCTTACCATTGATTTCGCGTCGAAAATTCTTATTTTCCAGTTCTATAATTTCGACATCGTCTAAATCGAGTGGCGTGATGGATAAATTTTGCAGCTGGCGTGAGGTATTGAAGCGAATCGTTAGTTCGAGTTGCTGTTGAACAAAACTTTCCTTGTCGCTGATCTGAGTTTCAATAAAAAAGTCTTGGTCTAGATCAGCTTGATTAGTGCCAGCAGTGACTTCTGTGATTGGAAGTATGGTGAGTGTGAATGGTTGACTCTGCTCGCCACTAACGGTGAGTGCAGGCACGGTAATTATGCCGGGCTGCTTGGCTTTGAGCGTCAGTTGCCAAATGGTGCGTTTTTCAGAGCGGCCATTAATACTGCGTGAGCTAATATTTTTAGATTGTCCTAACAGCTCAAAATCTTGCAGCAAAATATCCGTATTAGGGCCTTTACCTAAATAGCTGGTATCGTCGAGCTGAATACTCAAGGTAAAGCTTTCATTTTCATAAATCTCTGCGCGATCAATACTTACCGTCACCTCAGCGCAAAGCCTTGCACTTATTGATGCAAGGAATAATGTGCAGCTGACTAACAGTAATGCCCTAAAATGAGCTTTCAGCTTTTGCAAGGGTAAAAATAAAAGCATAGAAGTTACCAGATTTGTTCACTTTGACGGTCAATAATATCGCCTTGACTGCGATTTATTTGATGCTCATACCGGAATTTGTTGCGCATAAGCTGCGCCGGGTCATCCGGAATTTTGTCCAGCCATTGTTCTAGACGTTGCTGCTCTTCACGCTCTAATGGCGTTAAAGCTTGGCCGCTTAAAGTCTCGGCACTATTTTGCAGATCTTCTTCATTGGGCGCTACAGCTTGCTCTTCAGTAAGCGCTTGAGCTGCCGATGCTGATTCTGACTCTTCTTCTTTATCAAGTTCTGCATCAGTATTTGACTGCTGGACAGAGGCATTATCTTGCGCGTTTTGCTGATCTTGCGAGTTTTGTTGGTCTTGCTCGCTTTGCTGTTCTTGCCCGTTTTGCGATTGTTCTGAATGCTGCTGTTGCTGTTGCAGTAAGTCTTGCACTAGCGCTAGGTTTTCCTTAGCTTGATTAAAGTCTGGCTGCTTGTCTAAGGCCTGTTGATAGCGTGCTATCGCCTCGGGGTAATCACCTAACTTGGCAAGTGCATTGCCTTGGTTGTATAAGCCTTTAGCTGAATTATCTAATTCAAAGCCCTCCAGCGCTTTGTCAAAATTGCCCTGACGATAGTTGGCTGAGGCCTGCCAAGCGGGTTGTTCAAATGTGGCGGCAGCATTAGAGAAATCTTCAGCACTGAATGCTTGCATGGCCTGCTGGTCTTGCGTTTGCCAAAGATCTTGCCAGCTGAATGCATGGGCTGGCTGGCTCACCGTCAGTTGCAGGCTAGCCAGCAACAGGCTAACGCTAAAAACCCCGCGGCGAAATAGCGGTAAAAATAGCAGCAGCGCCGGAATCACAAACCATGCGCCATTATCGACGGGCATGTCGCGAGTTTGCTCCTTATTATCTAAAGTCGAAGTATCATAGTCTAACAAGCCGTTTACATCACGGGTGTCGAGGCTGATGGTCGAGACTGATATGCCTGTGCTTGCCGCCCAGCTGCGAAGCTGAGCAAGATTGGCCTTGGCAATCACGGTATTGCCGCGTTTATCTCGCAAAAAGCCTTGTTCAGGCACTGGGATTGGCGCGCCCGAAGCCGTGCCAAGCAGCAATATTTTTAAACGAAGCCCAGACTGTTGCTGCTGAAAATCACTCAGCGCAGAAAACTGTTGGCGCGAAATTTCATCACTGATGATCAAGGTTGAAAACTCACCTTGGTAGCCTGCATTTAGCTCACTCACCTGATCTAGAGCAAGGCTGAGATTGCTGCCAAATTTTGGCATGATGTTCGGTTCTAACGCAGCCAGTAAGTTGCTAATTGTTGCACGATCATGAGTGATGGGGGTGACGGTATGCGCGTCACCTGAGTAAGCGATTAACGCAATATCGCCATCATAATCGCTATTTAAAATATCGATGATTTTTCGTTTAGCCTTGGCTAACCTCGACGGTCGTTCGTCTTCGGCATACATCGATAAGGATAGATCAAGCACGATGAATAGGCGGTGCTGATTTTTTATCACGCTTTGTGCTTGCTGCTGCCAGCTTGGGCCTGCCAAAGCAAACAGTAATAAACTGAGCATTAAGGCCTGATACCAGGGTCTTAAACGCGACTCGCTTATTACTGAGCCTCGTTGCCGATTATGTGGATGGCTCGCGGCATTAATGAGTAAATGTGATAGCAGCGACGCCTGAATCCAATCGCCAAGCTGGGTTGTTGCTTGCCAACGGTAATGAAACCAAAAACCGAGGCCAATTAATGGCAAACCCCAGAGTGCCCAAGGCCTGATGAAGGAGAAATCTGCAAACACCTTGCTTAGCAAGAGCATGAGGCTATCAAGCATGATCAGTCTCCGCGTCTGTGACTGTTCTTGCCTGCCATAGCAGCAGTAAAGCACCGGATGCATACAGCCATAACATAGCTAGCAACGGCCAATAAAAATACTCCGTCACCGGCCGAAAACGTTGCTGAGCTTGTTCAATACTTTGCAATTGGTTAATGGTTTGATAAACCGCTTGCAAATCTTGCTGTGAGGTAGCGCGAAAAAAACGACCATTAGTTGCCTTGGCAATTGCGGTTAAGGTTTGCACATCGAGGTCGGCCGATGGATTATAGCGGCCAAAATTGAGTAAACCTCGCGCTCTTGTCTGATCCGAGCCAATGCCGATAGTATAAATGGTGACTGCTTGCTGCGCGGCTACCTGGCTGGCCTTGATAGGTTCAACNGCACCGGCAGTGTTTTGTCCATCGGTTAATAAAATCAGAATTTTTTGCTCNGCTTGATTTTCCTCTAGGCGTTTGACCGCTAGGCCAATGGCGTCGCCAATGGCCGTTTTGCGACCGGCAAAACCGATTTCAGATTCCTGTAATAAGCGGTTTAGGGTGTTTAAATCAGGTGTAAGAGGCGCTTGAATATAGGCTTGGTCAGCAAACAGTATCAGTCCCAATCGATCGCCATCGCGTTCTGCAATAAAGTCGTTAAGCACCGATTTGACCAGAGTTAAGCGGTCAACCTCACGTCCATCTAGCTGCATATCTTGCTCGCGCATTGAGCCAGATATATCCACCGCTAAAAAAATATCACGTCCGGTTTGCTCGACATCAACCGCTTCGCCGATATAAATGGGTCGCGCGGCGCTGCAAACTAGTAGGACCCACAAGCCGAATAAATAAAACCATCGCAGTGTTGAGTGTTGAGCGCTAACAGCCGGTGCTTCAGCGTCTGCGGCCAACGGCATAAAGATGGTGCTTGACGATGCTGCTTGCGGAAATATCAAGCGAATAAGCCAGGGTAGCGGCAGGGCTAGAAACATCCATGGCCATTGAAATTCAAATCCCATGTTTGGCCTCTGGTACGGGTTTGGCGATCGGTTTTATCGGCTTGGCGCGTGATAATTGCTGAATTGCCTCGCACCAGGCCGCTCTATCGATCTCGATCGATGCTTGATAGATCGAATCGAGTTGCAAGGACTCTATCAATGAAGGCTCACGGATATGCTGATGTAGGCGTAAGGCTAGACTCTGACCATACAACGACAAGCCGTCTTGATGCCCCAGCTGCAATAATGCCTGCTTGATAATAATCAGTGCCTGTTGTTTAAAGCTGGCATCCTCGTTAAGCAAGCGAAGCTGATGTTGAGCATCACGCACTGCTTGTCGCCATTGATTTTGACGCTGCCGACGGCGCAGATAAATAATGCCAGCGCTCAGCAAAATCAGCACTAGCAGCAGTAAGATTATCCAGCCTGGAGCAATTGGCCATGTCGAGATGGGTTCTGGTAGCTGGATATCATGCAGCTGTTGCAGAGGGTCGTTCATGCTTTACTGGCTAAAAATAAGGTTTGCATTAAATCCATCGGCTGATCGTCACTGAAGCTTTGCACCAGGGGAATATGGAAGCTTGCCAGTGCCTGTTCTAGGGCCGCATGATGCTGACTAAAAAACTGCTGCTGTTGACTCGCGCTAGCCAGCGAGCGTTGCTTTTTACCATCAAAGATTCTAAGGTTTGAGCCTGCTTGACGGTGGCCATGTTGCTCTAAACGATCGTTGATTTTAAAAGCTATACATTCACAGTGTTGGCTGATATCGCGCAGCAGACTGACACAATCTTGACTGAAGTCGTGAAAATCAGAAATAAGAAAAATCTTGAAGCCGGGCTTCGCCAAACGTTTTACTTCGTTGAGCCAGCTATACATGCTCATCGCATGATGCTGCGACTGCGTCTGAATATTAAGCGCTTGATTTGCGTTTGCAGCAGCTGCCAGAAGGTGCAGTATATGACTACGGCTTTTTTTTGGCCGAATCTCTTGATGCTGCGCGCGATCAATAATGACCCCGCCCACTTTATCGCCATGTTTTAGTCCAGACCAGGCCAGTAAGCCAAATATATCGCAAGCCATGACTGACTTCATGGCCAGCTGGCTACCAAAAAACATCGGCAGCCGCTGATCAAGTACTAATAAAATGGGTATTTCGCGCTCTTCACAAAACTGTTTGGTATACACGGCACCCGTGCGCGCAGTGACTCGCCAGTCGATATGGCGGATGTCGTCGCCAGCCTGATAGGCGCGCACATCTTCAAACTCCATGCCGCGCCCTCGTCGGCGGGCGCTTATGCTGCCCGCTAGTTGCCGCAGCTTTTGTCGGCGCTGGTTGAGATTAAATTGCTTACCGGCTGCCTGCCAGGCAATCAGCTGCTCAATACTGCAATGCGCACCTAGAGATTTTTGCTGCATAGCTACAATACGGGCACTCGTTCCAGTAATTCACTAATGACGTCATCCTTACTGATATTAGCCGCCTCAGCTTGATAACTGAGCAGAAGTCGGTGGCGCAGCACATCCGCTAAAACGGCTTGCACATCATCAGGGCTGACGTAGTCTTTGCCGGCCAACCAAGCATGTGCACGGGCGCAGGCGTCCAAGGCAATGGTTGCCCTTGGGCTAACGCCAAATTCAATATGGTTAGCGAGTTCAGCACTGTAATGGTCAGCTTGCCGTGTGGCAATAATCAGCTGAACCATATACTCTTCAACGGTAGCATCCATATGCATAGACAGAATCGCTTGGCGCGCATTGAAAATATCGCGTTGCTGAATGGCAGCCGGAAGCTCTGCTTGATGCCCTAGGTTTTCATGTCTTACCAGGCTCAAAATATGGCGCTCGGCTTCAGCGTCGGGGTAATCAATGCTGACATGCATTAAAAATCGATCTAATTGAGCCTCTGGCAATGGGTAGGTGCCTTCTTGTTCGAGTGGATTTTGGGTGGCCATCACCATAAATAAATCAGGCAAGGGGTAAGTTTTCTTGCCGATACTCACCTGTCTTTCTGCCATTGCTTCAAGTAATGCAGATTGCACTTTTGCTGGCGCGCGGTTTATTTCATCAGCCAAGACTAAGGAGTGAAAAATAGGGCCTTTTTCAAACTTGAATTCGCCGCTTTCAGGGCGATAAATATCACTGCCGGTGATATCAGCTGGCAGTAAGTCGGGTGTGAATTGCACCCGGTGAAAGTCAGCTTCTAAGCCTCTGGCTAGCGCATTAATAGCTTTGGTTTTGGCCAGTCCAGGCGGGCCCTCAACCAGTAAGTGGCCGTCGGCTAACAAAGCGATTAACAGACGGTTGACCAATTTCGGTTGGCCAATAATTTGCGTTTCGAGCCAGCGGGCTAAGTCCTGAAATGCGGTTTGTGAAGAAAGCTCAGTCATAAAGGCGCAGTCGTTATTATGTTATGTATCGTTAAAACAGGGTTTCTAATGCAATTGATACTAGATCAACGAGGATTGATTTTATCGATTCGTATTGGAAATACAATGCTTTAGCATTTTGCTATAATAGCGCGAAATTCAATTGCTTATTTTTTATTCATCGCGAGCGCCTGCATGTATTCACTGATTAAACCCTTGCTATTTTCACTCGATGCCGAAACGGCGCACAATGTCGCTTTGGGGGCGCTGAAGCGCAGTGAACAGTTTGGCCTAGCTGGTTTAGTCGCCGCCAAGGCGGTATACCAACCGAAAACGGTAATGGGGCTGAATTTTAAAAATCCTGTGGGTTTAGCGGCAGGCTTAGATAAAAATGGCGACTATATCGATGCCTTAGCCAGCATGGGTTTTGGTTTTATTGAGATAGGTACGGTGACGCCTCGGCCGCAAGCTGGCAATCCTCAGCCGCGAATGTTTCGTTTGCCTGAGCATCAGGCAATTATCAATCGCATGGGTTTTAATAATGAAGGTGTCGATTACTTAGTCAATAAGGTAAAAAAAGCCAAATATCAGGGTGTACTAGGCATCAATATTGGCAAAAATAAAGATACACCGAATGAAAATGCGATTGACGATTACTGTCA
>JABSRR010000006.1 GCA_013215025.1 Pseudomonadales bacterium | reverse complement strand
GCCGATGAAAAGTTGATGCAGCTTTACCAGCAGCTTGAGTTACCATTATTAAAGGTTCTGACCTCGATTGAGCATCTGGGTGTTGAGATTGATCGCGACTGTCTATTTGATCAAAGTCAATCACTGGGTGTGGCGATTGATCAACTCGAGCAGACGGCTCATAGTCTCGCTGGCGAAGCGTTTAATTTAGGCTCGCCAAAGCAGCTACAGGCCATTTTGTTCGATAAACTGTCACTGCCGGTGATTAAAAAAACCCCCAAGGGGCAACCGTCAACTGCCGAGCCAGTATTACAGCAGTTGGCAGATGAGTATGAATTGCCTGCGGTGATTATGCAGTATCGTTCGCTGAGTAAGCTGAAGTCGACTTATACTGATGCGCTGCCTGAGCAAATTAGTCTGCATACCGGTAGAGTGCACACCTCTTACCATCAGGCAGTTACCGCAACTGGCCGTTTATCTTCGTCTGACCCTAATTTACAAAATATTCCCATTCGCACCGAGCAAGGTCGTAAGGTAAGGCAGGCGTTTGTGGCGGCACCGGGTAAGCAAATCTTAGCTGCGGATTATAGTCAGATTGAGCTGCGTATTATGGCGCACCTCTCGCAGGATGCTGGCTTGATTGATGCATTCAATCATGGCGAGGATGTGCATCGGGCCACTGCCGCTGAAGTGTTTGGCCAGCGTATTGCGGACGTGACGACTGATCAACGCCGCAGTGCTAAGGCAATCAATTTTGGCCTTATTTATGGCATGTCGGCGTTTGGTTTGGCCAAACAATTAGATGTGGGACGAAATCAGGCGCAGGATTATATTGATGCCTATTTTACCCGATACCCTGGGGTGCGAACCTATATGGACCAAGTTAGAGCGCTTGCTCATCAGCAGGGCTATGTTGAAACTTTACGAGGTCGCAGGCTCTATTTACCCGATATTAATGCGCGCAATAAGAATCTCCAGCAGGCTGCAGAGCGCACCGCCATCAATGCGCCGATGCAGGGAACAGCAGCGGATATTATTAAGCAAGCGATGTTGGATATCGATAAGTGGTTATCATCAACGTCATTAGATGTGAAACTGCTGATGCAGGTGCATGACGAGCTGGTGTTTGAGGTTGCGGCGGATGCTGTGGCTGAAGCCAGCAAAGATATCGCAGATATTATGCAGCAGGCGGCAAAATTGTCGGTGCCGCTTATTGTCGACGTAGGTGTGGGTGATAATTGGGATCAGGCACACTAGAGGCTTTTGCCTTTACGCTGAGCTTGCTTTGATCATTAAGTCTGATCTGCTTTTGCCTCAGGCAACTCATACCAATGATCAAGCTGTGCTATCAAATCGTCTACCCCGGTCTTTTTCAGCGCGCTAAATAGCTGCATGCTGATATGTGACTGGTTCTTGAATAATTTCTGCAATTTGAAAAGTTCATTGCGGGCCGGGTTTGGCTTAAGCTTATCGGCCTTGGTGAGTAAAATATGCAAGGGCAGCTGAGCCGCTTTCGACCAGTCGACAATGGTTTGGTCATAGGCTTGAAGCGGTCTGCGAATATCCATGACTAATACCACGCCACGTAAACACTGACGTTGCTCTAGATACTCGGTGAGGTACTTTTGCCAGCGAAGTTTCATCGCTTCCGGTACCTTGGCATAGCCGTAGCCTGGTAAATCGACCAGTCTGCGCTGCTCATCAATGCTAAATTGATTGATCAGCTGGGTACGGCCAGGTGTTTTAGAGGTGCGAGCGAGTTTTCGATTATCAGTGAGGGTGTTTATTGCAGATGATTTGCCTGCGTTAGAGCGACCGGCAAAAGCAACCTCAAAGCCGATATCAGCTGGGCATTGGGAGAGCTTTTCTGCAGACTGAAGAAATTCCGCTTGTCGATAAATATTATGCATATAATTTGTAAGGTTATTGGCTGCAAATGCAGGCTATTGGTTTGCCTTGCGGCCTAGTTTCTATATAATGCGCGTCGCAAATTATATATTGTTGTGTTGATGCTCGATAGCGCATTATTCAGATTGTATTGACGTATTAATTTTTCTGCGCGACGTATAAAAGCCATGGGAGAATGTAATGAAATATCTGAAGTTTATCTTTTTTAGTTCGCTAATTTTTGTTTCTTGGCAGACTCAGGCGCGTGATGCGGCAACACTCTATAATCAAAGCTGCATTGCTTGTCACGCCTCNGGCGCAGCGGGTGCGCCTAAAAAAGGTGACGTGGCTGCTTGGCAACCCCGTTTAGCTAAGGGTATGGATACATTATTAAAGCATACCAAAGAGGGTATTAAGGCAATGCCACCTAAAGGCATGTGTATGGACTGTACCGATGCTGAATTTACAGCCTTAATCAAATACATGTCTGCCGCGCAATAATTGGCTGTTAACCACGAGATTTGAGAGTTATATGATGAAAAAATTGATGCTTGGTTTGGTTTTATCAACGGCTGCAGTGCCTACGTTTTCAGCTGGCGACGCCGATGCGGGTCAAGCAAAAGTAGCTGTTTGTTCGGCCTGTCATGGAGCTGACGGCAACTCGGCCACACCTAGTTTCCCAAGCTTAGCCGGCCAGCATGAAAAGTACATTATCAAGCAGTTAAAAGACACCATGAAACCAGCATCTGAGGGCGGTCGACCCATTCCTGAGATGACTGGGCTTGCAGATGCAATGTCGGAGCAAGATATGGCAGATGTAGGTGCTTTTTATGCTGCACAAACCATCAGTGGTGGTGCCGCAGATCCTGACTTGGTTAAGTTGGGTGAGTCAGTGTTCAGGGCTGGGGTGGCACGTAAAGGTGTAGCATCTTGCTCAGGATGTCATGGTCCTGCTGGCCGCGGTAATGCCGGTGCTAGTTTCCCAGCGCTTGCAGGTCAGCATGCTGCATATCTTGAAAAGCAGCTGATGGCCTTCCGTCAAGGTGCTGATCAGCCAGGTGTTGACGGCTCTCGCAGTAATGATGGCGATGCGGCAATTATGCGAGATATTGCTGAAAAAATGTCTGATTTAGAAATCAAAGCTGTGGCAAGCTTCTTGTCAGGCTTACGATAAGCACTGAAATCATCTAAAAAAAGCGGCTTTAGCCGCTTTTTTTATGCCTGCAAGGCCGCTGAAGATTGGCATTAATACTCAGTGACGTTATGATAGTGAAATTCATACAACAATAATAATTTTCGGAGTTCTCATGAAACGAGCATTACAATGCTTGGCGACCCTTCTTTTAATTGCAATTAACACTAAGGTGTTTGCGGCTGAGCCGTTAACGCCCTATGTTGGTGTAGGTATCGGCTCTTTGCAACATCGCGCAGAGGCTAGCTACAGTGTTGCAGATAATGGTTTAGGTGAATTTGCCAGCTTTGAAACCAGTAACCCCTCTAATCAGTACTTTAATCTTATTGCCGGTTTTAATATTTATTCATGGTTTGCAGTTGAGCTGCAATACGGCGCCACTCAGTCAAATAAATGGCTCAGTGAGTATATGGAAGTGACTACCTCGACTGCTGGCCTATTTGCCGTGTTGCAAAAAGGTGATGATCTTTATGGCCGTTTTCGTTTAGGCTTGGCGCAGCGCGACATTGATATCTCTGGCAGCGAAGAGTTCGAGTTTGATAATCAAACTGAGCTAAACGGCGCTATCGGTTTATCAATTGGCCAAGTGTTGCCAGTTGGTCAAGTTGAAATTATGTATATGTATTATCCAAAAATGAAAATAGAGTCTAAATTGCTGGAGCAGCAAACCGATCTAAATCCATTAGACGATATTGATGGCATTCTGGCAGATGATCGCTGGGTTAGTCAGACCTGGGCAATAGCTTACATTTATAACTTCTAAATTTTTTTCAGCGCTTAAACGCAGCAAAAAAACCAAGCCAGAGAGCTTGGTTTTTTTGTTTTGTCACTGTGCTTTATCGCCACAAATGATAATATACGCAGGATTTTTTGATGACTAATGATGGGTTGAATATGAAAAAATTCCTCTGTGGCGTTATTTTTTTGATGATGGTATCACCGCTATCCTTGGCTGAAAGTTTCGTCGCGGGTAAGCATTATGAAGTATTGCCTAGCCCGGTTGTGACGCGTGATAAAAGCAAAGTTGAGGTAGTCGAATTATTCTGGTTTGGTTGCATTCACTGTTTTCATTTTGAGCCGGTCATTCAGGCATGGAAAAAGCAGCAAGCAGATGACGTTGATTTCCATTCGATGCCAGCCATGTGGAATAAAGATATGCAGCTGCACGCGAAGGCATTCTATGCAGCCAAAGCCTTGGGCAAATTTGATCAGCTGAGTGAGGCTATGTTTACAGCTATGAATGTGAACAAAAATCGCCTTAAATCAGAAAAGGCGATACAGTCGCTGTTTGCCAAAAACGGTGTTGATGAGGCAAGCTTTAAGCAAGTCTTCAATTCTTTTGGCGTTAACTCCCAGGTCAACTTGGCTGACTCACGCGCGCGTGCCTATCGCCTGCAAGGCACTCCTGAGCTTGTGGTTAATGGTAAATACCGAGTAGCTACAAGTCTTGCTGGCAGTCAGGCAAAAATGCTTGAAGTGGTCGACTTTTTAGTCGCCAAAGAGCGGGCCTTACTCGCACAGTAACGTGAAAACCAGTAAGTTCTTTGCCTACTTAGGGCGTTTAAAGTGGATTAAACGCTGGGGTTTAAAGCGCAATATCGATGAAGAAAATGTGATGGAGCATAGCTGGCATGTGGCGACAATTGCGCATGCGCTGGCATTGATTCATCAGCATCGGTTTGCGGGTGTGATTGATGCAAACCATGTTGCAGCCGCGGCTCTGTTTCACGATGCGGCTGAGATTATAACTGGCGATATGCCGACGCCGGTAAAATATCACTCGGCAACTATTCGTGATGCCTACAAGCAAATTGAGCGTGAGGCAGAGCATGAGTTGTTGCAATTATTACCTGACTATCTGCGCCCAGCGTATCAGCCGCTATTAATTTCTGAGCAGCTCGATGCTCAAACGACAGCGTTTATCAAAGCGGCAGATATCATCAGTGCCTATATAAAATGTCAGCAAGAAGTTAATGCACAAAACAGCGAGTTTGAATCAGCTTTGCACAGTACAGAGGCACGTTTAAGAGCGCTCAGCATGCCGGAAGTTGATGAGTTTATGCGGCTTTTTAATGATGGTTATTTATTAACCCTGGACCAGCTGCTGGCCCAGCATGAACATGAGATAAAGGGCGAATAATGTTGTCATGGTCTGCAATCGATACGGTGCTGCTGGACATGGACGGTACCTTACTCGATTTACATTTTGATAATTATTTTTGGCTGCAGTATGTGCCGCAAATCTATGCCTCAAAACATCAGCTTGATCTTGCATCAGTCACCCGAGATCTGCATGCTCGCTTTGAGGCAGAGCGGGGTAAAATAGAGTGGTACTGTTTAGATTTTTGGTCGCAGCAATTAGGCCTGAACATTGCTGAGCTTAAGCTTGATTTGCTCGATAAGATAATCATTAGACCCTGGGTTGAAGAGTTTTTACAAGCCTTACAGGCCAGTAATAAGCAAGTGATTCTGTTAACGAATGCACATCGAGATAGTTTGAACTTGAAAATGCGCGTTACTAAGATTCAACACTATTTTGATGCGCTGGTGTCAACTCATGATTACGGCGTGCCCAAGGAAGAGCAAGCCCTTTGGCATGCTTTACAGCAGGATTTTCCGTTTAAGCCCGATGCTACCTTATTGATTGATGATACTGAGGCGGTGCTGCAGTCGGCAAAAGACTATGGCATTGGGCATCTGCTCACGCTACGACAGCCTGATTCACAAAACCCTGCGCGCAGTAATTTGCGCTTTGCTGTTATTGATCACTTTGATGAGGTTCTGCCGCTTGTCTGATATCTCAACTACCGATGCTAAATTGAGACTGGATAAATGGTTATGGGCTGCGCGCTTTTTTAAGACCCGTTCAATGGCTAAAGCTGCGATTGAAGGCGGGAAAGTGCATTTTCATGGTCAGCGGGTGAAGGTCTCAAAGGAAATTCAGCCGGGTGATGAGCTTCGCATTCGGCAAGGTTATGAAGAAAAAACTGTGATTGTTTGTCGCTTAAGCGATCGTCGCCGAGGTGCGCCAGAGGCGCAATTGCTTTACCAAGAGACCGAGCAGAGTCAGCAACGTCGTGCTGATAATGCAGCGCAGCGAAAAAATCTGCAGCGGCAAGCGCCTGAGAGCAAGCCTAATAAACGTGATCGCCGTCAATTACAGCAAGCTAAACAACAATTCTGGGAGTCGTAGTTTTGGCCAATCAGTTACTTAGCTTCATGTTTGATAATACCGATATACGTGGTGGTATCGTAGAGTTAGATGAGGCATTTCAGCGTTTACTGCAGGCACATGATTATGCGCCACAATACCGTCAGCTATTATCTCAGTTTGTTGGTGCCAATATTTTACTCACCAGCAAATTGAAATTTGAAGGAGTGATTTCGCTTCAGGCGCGTGGCCGAGATACTGCTGTAAGTTTGGCCTTAAGTGAGTGTGACGAGCAGCTTAATTTTCGCGGTATTTTGCGCGGCGATATGCCGACGCAGCCACTCAGCTTTGCGGACTTATTCCATCAAGGTGTTTTGGCGCTGACGCTTGAACCCAAATATGGGCAGCGCTATCAAGGCATGGTGCCGCTTGAACAAGCAAATTTAGCGGCCTGTCTTGCCGACTATTTTCAGATGTCTGAGCAATTACCCAGTTGGTTTTACTTACTAGCAGATGAGCAATGTGTGCGTGGTTTGATGCTGCAGGCGCTGCCGGCACAGGTTTGTGACGACGAAGAGCAGCGTCGTGAGGACTGGCAGCGATTAACTCACCTCGCTTCAACCATTCAGGCCGATGAAATTCGCAATTTAGAGAGCCATGAGCTACTGCATCGATTATTTCATGAGGAGCAAGTGCGAATTTTCCCGGCTCAGCCAGTTAATTTTCATTGTTCTTGTTCGCAAGAAAGAATGGAGCGTGCCTTGATCGGTTTAGGAAAAGTTGAGCTTGAGTCTATCTTATTGGAGCAAGGTAAGATTGAGACGCAGTGTGAGTTTTGTGGGCGTAGTTATGCCTTTTCTTCTGGTGAGATTCAGCATTTGCTGCAATCGAGCTGCGAGCAGTGATCGTTTTTTAGCCTAACCTTCTGTGTTTTCATCAAGTTTAGCGCATCTACAGCAGCAATATTTCAGGAATATTTCAACTCAAGGCTTCGCCTTAATTCATTTATCTGCAATAATACGCCGCCGGTAAAAGGCTCCTTTTTGGTAAGCATTAAGATAAGTAAAACCCGATCGAAAACGATCGTAACAGGATCAAACACATGACCGCCGAAACCCAAGTGTTTAAGAACTTAAGCTCTGAAGAATTGATCGATAAAGCGCTCTCAACAGGCGAGGGAAAACTGACCGATACAGGTGCTTTATTAGTAACCACTGGCAAGCGTACAGGTCGCTCACCAGCTGATCGTTTTGTTGTTAAAGAGCCAAGCTCGCAAGACGCCATTGACTGGGGCAGTGTCAATCGCCCAGTAGAACCAGCCGTCTTTGATGCGCTTTGGGAGCGTGTGTCGGTATTTTTTGATAGCTTGCCGCGTCAGTATCAACAGGAATTGCACGTAGGTGCCTCAGATGATCATTATTTACCGGTGCAGGTAAATACCGAAACGGCTTGGCAAAACCTATTTGGTAAAAATATGTTTGTGCGTCCTGCTAGCTATAATCCTAAAGCTAAAGAAGAGTGGACGATTTTAAACGTACCTTCTTTTGAATGTGTGCCAGAGCGTGATGGTACTAATTCTGACGGTACGGTGATGGTAAACTTTGCTCAGCGTAAAGTGCTATTAGCCGGTATGCGTTATGCGGGTGAAATGAAAAAAGCCATGTTCTCAGTACAGAACTTCTTACTGCCTGAAAAAGACGTTTTGCCAATGCACTGCTCGGCCAATATTGGCAAAGATGGCGACGTGGCATTGTTCTTCGGTTTATCCGGTACGGGTAAAACGACCTTGTCGGCAGATCCAGAGCGTTACTTAATCGGTGACGATGAGCATGGTTGGGCTAAGGGCAGCGTATTTAATATCGAAGGTGGCTGCTATGCTAAGACTATCGATTTAAGTCAAAAAAATGAGCCGGTTATTTGGGACGCTATTCGTCGTGGCGCCATTGTTGAAAACGTTGTGGTTGATGAGCAAGGCCACGCCGATTACTGCGATACGTCACTGACCGAAAACGGCCGCTGTTGCTACCCGCTTGAACACGTTGAGATGCGTTCAGAGAAAAATATGGGTGGTGAGCCTAAAGTTGTTATTTTCTTGACCTGTGATGTTTCTGGGGTGTTACCGCCAGTATCTATTTTGTCAAAAGAAGCCGCTGCATTTCACTTTCTGTCAGGTTATACGGCACGTGTTGGTTCGACGGAACTAGGTGCAGAGGCGGGTATTCACCCTGCATTTTCAACCTGTTTTGGTGCCCCATTCATGCCTCGTCCTGCGCGTGAATATGCTGATTTGTTAATGAAGCGTGTTGAAGACTTCGGTTCGCAGGTGTACTTAGTGAACACTGGCTGGACCGGTGGCTCTGGTGCGCCAGGCGGTGCGGGTAATCGTTTCCCAATTCCAGTCACTCGTGCAGTCGTGGCTGCGATTCAGAGTGGTGCATTATTAGGCGCAGAAACCGAACATTTAGATATTTTAAACTTGGATATTCCTAAGGCGATTCCTGGGGTTGAGCAGCAATATGTTAACCCACGTGAAGCATGGTCTGATAAGTCTGCCTATGATGAACAAGCGAAAAAATTGGCTGAGCTATTCAAGGCCAATATTAAAAAGTTTGATGTGGCTGCAGATGTAGAAGCTGCCGGTCCAAAAGGCTAATAGCTTGATGAGTTTGTTAAAAAACGCAGCTTAGGCTGCGTTTTTTTATGCCCACTTTCTGCTTTTATGATTGTAAAGAGTATTGTCGATGCCAGAATTGCCTGAGGTTGAGACCAGTAAGCGCGGTATTCAGCCGCATATTCAAGATAAGATTTTAACCGGCTTTGTGGTGCGCAATTCACAGCTTCGCTGGCCAGTACCAGAAGCTGAGTTGCAGTCCTTACGGGGCCAGCGCTTGCTGCATATTCGGCGCAGAGCAAAATATATTATCTTACAGTTTCAGCAAGCTGCGATGCTGATTCACTTGGGTATGTCGGGCAGTTTACGAATTGTGGATAGCAATGCTGAACTGAAAAAACATGATCATATTGATGCAGTATTCGGCGATGACTGCATTCTGCGCTTAAATGACCCCAGACGATTTGGCAGCTGGTTATTTTCAACTGACCCTATCGACCAGCATCGTCTGCTGCAAAATTTAGGGCCTGAGCCACTCTCGGCAGATTTTAGCTTCGACTATTTTTATCAGGCATCACGTAAAAAGAAACAAGCCATAAAGCAGTGGTTGATGGATAATAAAACTGTAGTCGGCGTGGGTAATATTTATGCCTCGGAATCACTGTTTAAGGCGGGTATTCGCCCATCGGTGCCAGCGGGTAAAGTCAGTCGCGCAAAGCTGCAGCTACTTTATGATGCGGTAAAATTAACACTGTCTCAAGCTATTGAGCAAGGCGGCACAACCTTACGGGATTTTGTTGGCTCGGATGGCCAGCCGGGTTATTTCAAACAGCAGTTATGGGTTTATGGTCGTGCAGGTCAGCCCTGTCACCGGTGTGGATCAGTGATCAAATCGCGGGTGATGGCACAGCGCAATACGTTTTACTGCCCTAGCTGTCAGCCTCGATAGTTGTGAACAAGTTCGAGTAATTTCTAAGAAAATCAGAAAAGTAACTGAAATATCGTTATTTTCTTTCAAACTGTTTGATAAATAGCTATGGTAGTCATACTATTTAGAAAAATAATTTCAGCTGGGGATGCTAGCTATGAGCAACATCACACGTCCTTTTTTTCTGCTTGCATTGATCGTAGTGATGTCAGTGCCGCAACTAAGCTTAGCCAATGCACGCGTNGTTGACGAAAATCCATCGGCATTAGCCATGGTTGGTGATTTAGTGATTGCNCGTCCGGTCGGCTTGGCTGCTACAGTGATTGGCACCGCTGTATTTTTGGTCACACTGCCGTTTTCCTTACTCGGTGGTAATGCCGCAGAAGCAGGCAGTACTCTGGTCGTCGGCCCTGCTAAAACCACCTTTGTTCGCTGCTTAGGTTGTACGCAAAGTGGTTACCAGCAAGACTACAGCAACGAAGATGATACAGTAGCCGCAGAGGAATAAGTCTTCGGCAGGTTTTGCCGATGAGCAGCTTGGGTTAATGCTGTCTGTGGCTCACTATTTACATTTGCCACATTATAAACTCTCGATTCCACTGTCGACTTCGCTATTCAGCATACGCCCTCGCTATTCGGCATACGCCTCACCTTCCCTTCTATAATCAGCCACAGCCTTAATCTGTTGCTGGCCAAGATTTATTACGTGTAAGCCGCTGGTTTGCGCCGCACGCTTAATCTTATGGCCTTTTTGCATTAGCGATGTAGTCAGTTTATCCGCTGCTGGCTGCGGTTCAATGCGGCTAATTGAGCGATTAAGATTGCTAATATGTGGACTTGCGACAGCCTGCTCGAGGGGGAGTTGCAATAGCAAATGTTGTGCAATCACTTTGCTGACGTAGGCAATGATTCGTGCACCCCCCGGTGAGCCGATGACCAGTAGAGGCTGCTGATCTTTAAAAATAATCATTGGACTCATTGAGCTGCGCGGACGTTTTCCGGCTTCAATACGGTTTGCGACTTTTTTGCTGTGCATCGAGGGTGAAAATGAGAAATCCGTTAACTGATTATTGAGCAAATAACCATCGACAAAAACTCGACTGCCAAAGGCAGTTTCTATCGAACTGGTCATGCTGACAATATTACCTTTAGCGTCCACGATGCTGAGATGTGTGGTTGAGTCAAGCTCCGGTGATATAGCATCAACTGCATCTTCACCAAGCTCACCAGCCTCGGCTGGCTCGTCACTAGCCCGGTCCGTCGGGATAAGTGCCGCACGTTTGGATAAATAACTTGGCTCAAGCAATGCAGAGACTGGCGTAGGGTAGAACGCCGGATCAGCAATATAGCGATTGCGGTCGGCGAANGCNAGCTTGCTTGCTTCNATAAATCGGTGATAAAAATCAGCCCCGGTTGGCTCTAGTTGATAAAAGCCGGGTGTTTTTGCCAGCATATGAATAATCTGCATCACGGTTATTGGGCCAGATGAAGGAGGCGCTGCGCCACAGAGAGAAAGTTCGTTAACCTGGCTGCAAACCGCGGGCGTCGACTTGGCCGTGTAATTTTTCATGTCATTCAGCGTCATGAGTCCTGGGCGACGACTATGCTGGCGAATCTGCTTGACGATATTTTTTGCTAGCTCGCCGTGATAAAACGGACCACTGCCTTTAGCAGCGATTTGTTTTAGCGTGTCAGCATAGGCTTGATTTTTCAAGACGCTGCCAGCGGCCTTAGCCTTGCCATCTTGGTCGAGTAAGTAGTCTGCAAGTGCTCGACTGCTGCTGTCCTCAGCTAACGCAAAAGGCCCTTGATTGAGTACTGTGGTCAGTTGATGCAGTCGCGGTGAAATCTCAAAGCCTTGTTCTGCTAGCGCGATTGCGGGTTGAAACAACTTTGCCCAATCCAGTTCGCCATGCTGTTGATGTGCCAGTTCAAGCATCGCTAACAAGCCCGGAACACCAACGCTGTAGCCGCCGATAACGGCATCATAAAACGCTAATGTGCCATGCTTATCGCGAAAATAGTTCTCGTTGACTGCAGAAGGTGCTATTTCTCTGCCATCATAGTTGCTCAGCTGCTGACTGTTGCTGTCCCAATGTACTAAGAAGCCGCCGCCGCCGATACCTGATGACTGAGGCTCAACCAGGCCAAGCACCATTTGCGCGGCAATGGCTGCATCGATTGCAGTGCCGCCTTGCTGAAGTATGTCTTTGGCCGCTTGGCTAGCATAGCGGTTAGCGGTAGCAATCGCGTATGCCTTACCTTGCGCCAGCTTTTGCTGGTAATGTGGGTCAGATGCCGCTTCAGGCGCAATGATGTCGTTGGCTAATGAGTTATCTGAGGTGTATGAGGTTAGCAGTAAGGCAGATACAAAAANCTGAAAAAACCTGCGGCTTTGGGTTTTAGCGAGAATAAATTGAAATAAAGACATGCCGATAAACGCTACCTAAGCGACTTCATGTGAATAGCCATAAGAGAGAGATTTTTTGACGACTAGGGAGTCGGGTTGCCGGTGAGAGAGGCGTATTTCTGCCACAGCTGCTCTTCGGTTTCCATGTTTTCTGGGTCAAGAGGAATGCAGTCAACGGGGCAAACAGCCTGACACTGAGGCTCATCAAAGTGGCCAACGCACTCGGTGCACTTTTTGGGGTCGATGACATAAATTTCATCGCCCTGGTAAATAGCTTCGTTTGGGCATTCCGGCTCGCATACGTCGCAGTTAATGCATTCATCGGTGATCAAAAGGGACATGGCAGTCTCAACGTATTTGCTATGCAGCTATTGTAAACGTATTTTGTTAAAAATTATGCGTTAAGCAAACTTTTTTAACAATGCAGTATGTACGGGCGGGGATACTAGTTGGCTGACGTCGCCCTGCATCGATGCAATTTCTCTTACCAGTGTTGATGATATATAGCAGTATTGATTGGCAGGGCTTAGAAATACAGTTTCAAATGCTGGATAAAGTTTTTGATTCATATCAGCCATTTGTAATTCATAGTCAAAATCGGTGCTGTTTCTTACCCCGCGCAGCACGGCATCAGCATGGTGTGCTTTAGCAAGTTCAATGATCAAGCCTGTGAAGCCAATACTCTCAATATTCGTTATACCCTTTAGGCTTTCGTCGACGAGTGCTTTTCGCTCCTCGAAAGAGAATAGTGGTGATTTTCGCTCTGAATAGGCGATCGCAACAATGACACGATCGAATAAGCGACTTGCGCGACTAATTAAGTCGATGTGTCCGAGTGTGATGGGGTCAAAGGTCCCTGGAAAAATAACCGTGCGCATAAAAGCTGCTCTTCAAATAATGATTTTATCTTAACCCAAACGAGAATATTGAAAAAGACTGGCGCGAACTTGGCCAAAAGTTTTTTGTCGGTACAGCGCAAAATCACTGGCAAGGTTGGGTGCGGCATCGGCACTGGCATTTTCAACATATACCCAGGCTTTCTCGCATAATAATTGCTGATCTAGTAAGGCCTCTAGGCAATCATTGATAATGGCAAGTTGATAAGGTGGGTCAATAAACACCATATCAAAAGGCTTTTGTTGATCAAGTTGCGAAATGGCGCTTGGCAGGCTGGCGCAAAGTGCTCGCGACTCCGTTATCTGCAATGTTTTTAGGTGGGCGTCGATGTGAGTAATCACCTGTGGGTGGCTGTCGATAAATGTGCAGTGACTGGCCTTGCGCGATAGGGCCTCAAACCCAAGTGCGCCCGAGCCTGCGCAGAGGTCAAGGCACCGACTGTGAAGACACTCATCCATCAGCCAGTTAAAAACCGTTTCGCGAACTCTGTCGGGCGTCGGTCGCAGATGATTAACTGCTGGGAAACTGAGCTTTCTTCCACGATGAAGGCCTGCAATTACTCTAAATTGATGAGATTGTTTGGATTTAGCAGGCGATGACTGTTTTTTCATTGTAAAATGATCGACCATTTTTCGCTATTATAACAAAACTTTAGCAGCCGTTCAGTGATGGTATGGCTAAGTTGGGGACTATTCGTGTCAGAAAACAAAACCAGCCTATTTGGGCGTTTAAAGCAGGGCTTAAGTAAAACCAGTTCCAAGTTATCTGAGGGTTTGGGTAATTTACTGATCGGTCAGCGTGAGATTGATGATGAATTGTTGGAGGAAATGGAAGCGCAACTCATTATGTCAGATGTTGGCATGGAGGCTACTCAGCAAATCATCGATAATTTAACTGCGCAAATTTCACGTGCAGAGTTAACTGATGCAAGAGCACTATTACAGTCGCTGCAACATGAATTGACGCAAATTTTACTGCCCTCAGAAGGCGCATTACAAATCAGCGCTGCACATAAGCCCTATGTGATTCTCGTTGTGGGTGTTAACGGTGTTGGCAAAACAACCACGATTGGCAAGTTAGCTAAGCGCTTTCAGGCTGAAGGTAAGTCGGTTATGTTAGCTGCGGGTGATACGTTTAGGGCAGCCGCGGTTGAGCAGTTGCAAGTCTGGGGTGAGCGTAATCAGGTACCTGTAATTGCACAGCATACCGGGGCTGACAGTGCATCAGTCATTTATGATGCGATTCAGGCAGCGCAAAATCGAGCAGTTGATATTGTGATTGCCGATACTGCTGGCCGTTTGCACAATAAAACTAATTTAATGGATGAGCTTGAAAAAGTGGTTCGAGTGATGCAAAAGCTTGATGCCAGTGCGCCACATGAGGTGTTGATCGTGCTGGATGCAACGACAGGGCAAAATGCGCTGGCGCAAGCAGACCATTTTAGGCAGGCTGTAGGTGTTACTGGCGTAGCTTTGACCAAGCTCGATGGGACTGCGAAAGGCGGTATTATATTTGCAATATCAAAGCGCTTAGGTTTACCGATTCGTTTTATTGGTGTTGGTGAGCAAATTGACGACTTGCGCCCGTTTGCAGCGAAAGACTTCGTGGAAGCCATTTTTGACGACGGTTTTCTGTCTTAATTGTTGAATACTGTTATAGCAAATACAGCAAAATTTAGATGATACATTTCGATCAAGTGAGTAAGCGGTATGAAACGGGCCACGAGGCATTACGGCGCGTTAGTTTTGATATTGATCAGAATGAAATGGTCTTTCTCACTGGGCATTCCGGTGCTGGCAAATCGACGCTGCTAAAATTAATCATGATGATGGAGCGACCGACAGCGGGTAATATTTCTGTCAATGGTTTAAATCTTGCGCAATGTTCTCGTTCGCGGATTCCGTTTCATCGCAGGCAAATTGGTGTGGTATTTCAAAATCATCAATTGCTATTTGATCGCAGCGTCTTTGATAATATTGCTTTGCCACTGATTATTTCTGGCTTCGACCATCGTGATGTTGCGCGCCGTGTGCGTGCGGCATTAGATAAAGTAGGTTTGTTAGATAAAGAGCGGGTAAACCCTTTAACGCTCTCTGGTGGTCAGCAGCAGCGTGTAGGTATTGCACGTGCCGTGGTGCACAAACCTAAAATATTATTGGCTGATGAACCTACGGGTAACCTCGATCCAGAGCTTTCGGCGGAAATCATGTACTTGTTTCAGCAGTTTAACCATGTCGGTGTTACCGTGTTGTTAGCCAGCCATGATCTCTCTCTAATTGCGCGATTGAAGCATCGAATGATTACGCTACGCGATGGTGAGGTTATTGCAGGAGCAAGTGATGGCTAAGGCATCGGTTGCGAAAGCAAGTCTTCGTTCTAAATTTTCAGCGTGGCGTGCTGAGCACAAGCGCACCTTTTTAAATAGCTGGTTCAGGCTTTGGCTCAAGCCATTCAGTACGGTATTGACCTGGTTGGTTATTGGCGTGGCACTGGCTTTGCCGGTCGCCTTTTATATTGCGATTGGCAATATTCACCAGCTGTCTGGCAAGTTTGATGGAAATGCTCAGGTGTCATTATTCTTGCACCAGCGAGCCAGTCAACAAATGGTTGAGAACTTACGAAATGAGTTAGCTGCATGGCCGGAGCTGCAGCAAATCACGGTAATTGGTAAAGATCAGGCACTTGAGGAATTTCGCGCCCTATCAGGTTTTGCTGATGTGTTAAGCCATTTACAGCAAAACCCCTTGCCGGTTGTGATTGAAATATTACCCTCGAGTGAATGGTCTGTGCCTGATAAAGCTGAGCTATTGCTGCAACGACTACAAAAATTACCTGCAGTTGAGCAAGCGCAACTTGATCTTGAATGGGTGCAGCGCTTAAACGCCTTACTGGCAGTGGCACAGCAGGCTGCCTTGGGATTGGTCTTATTGTTATCGGCAGGCGTATTGTTGATTATTGGCAATACGGTTCGATTAGAGATTGAAAACCGACGAGACGAGGTAATCGTGACAAAGTTAGTTGGTGCAACCGACAGCTTTGTACGCAGACCTTTTTTGTATACAGGCGCTTTTTTTGGCCTTGGCGGCGGTATTTGTGCAAGTATTATCGTCTTTTTTGGTTTGTGGTATTTGCATCAACCTGTTGCTGAACTGGCTGGACTGTATCAGTCTGATTATGTTCTATTAGGTTTATCGCTTGCTGATATACTGTCGTTATGGCTAATGGCGGCCATGCTTGGTTATTTTGGTGCTTGGTTATCAGTTAGTCAGCATCTTGATGAGCTTGAGCCGTAGTCAGCAAATGTGGGCTGCGCTAGCCTATTTACAAGGTGCGCCTACATATTAAAACTTTATGTTTTACGGCTGAACTTTCCAGCAACTTGGCAGTCTATAAGCTTTGATGTTAAAATATTCGGCCGTGTTTTTGTCACGGGTGTAAATGAAAATGGCAATGCATCGCCATGGAGAAGATGAATACATGAGCAAAGATATACAGGTTTTACCGAGTCTTACGCCTGGCGCAGACCTGAATGCTTATATGACATCAGTGAGCGCAATTCCTGTCCTGTCAGTGGATGAGGAGCGTGATTTAGCTGAAGCTTATTATTATCAAGACGACTTAAACGCTGCTCGACAGCTGGTTTTGTCGCATTTGCGATTTGTTGTGCACATTGCTAAATCTTATAACGGCTATGGGCTTCCTGTCGCGGATTTAGTGCAGGAAGGCAACGTCGGCTTGATGAAAGCGATTAAGCGCTATAATCCTGAAAAGGGTGTGCGTTTGGTTTCGTTTGCTGTGCATTGGATTAAAGCAGAGATGCACGAGTTTATTCTGCGTAATTGGCGCATTGTGAAAATTGCGACTACCAAAGCGCAGCGCAAGTTATTTTTTAATTTGCGCAGTCAAAAGAAACGCTTGGCGTGGCTGAGTCAAGACGAGGCGAAAGCCATCGCGGATGACCTTGGTGTTGATATTAAAGATGTACAAAGCATGGAAGGACGCCTCACCGCCTCAGACATGGCTTTTGATCTCTCTGCCGACGACGATGACGAGGCACCCGTACATGCGCCGGTTCAGTTTTTAGAGGACCATAGCCAGGATCCAGCAACACTGGCTGAGCAAAATGATTGGCAGGAAACTGCAAATATTGGTTTATATCGCGCACTTGAGTCACTTGATCAGCGCAGTCGAGAAATTCTGCAGCGCCGCTGGTTAGATGAGAACAAGGCTACTTTGCATGATTTAGCGGCTGAGTACGGCATTTCAGCGGAACGTATCCGCCAGCTTGAAAAACAGGCGATGGGTAAAATCAAGGCCAATATGGCAGTTTAAACTAACCTTATCGTTTATTACCTAAACCGCTGATGCCGTCAGCGGTTTTTTTATACCTTAATCAACGTGCTATAAATACCATGAATTTATCGATGCGATTTGCAGCCTGTAGCGGCTTTGTCGCGGTAGCGCTAGGGGCATTTGGTGCACACAGCTTAAAGCAAAGCTTAAGCGCCAATATGCTAGCGGTTTATCAAACGGCTGTGGATTATCAGTTTATTCATACCTTGGCCTTGTTGGTGTTATCGCTGCTTTTAGCAAAGTTTCCAGGCAATCGACTTATAATATGGTCTGCAGTATTTTTTGCGCTGGGTATCGTGCTTTTTAGCGGCAGTCTTTATCTCCTGGCTATTTCGGGTTTAACTTGGCTAGGTGCGATTACCCCTGTTGGTGGACTGGCTTTTTTAGTTGCATGGTTCATGCTGTTTTTAGCCACATTTCAATTAAGTAAATTACCATGAATGATTCATCTGATGCCAAGCGTCAAGCAAGCCAATACCCTGAGCGTCACCGAGAGCGACAGGTGCGAAGTTTTGTGCTGCGTGCCGGGCGTATGACAGATGCGCAGCGTCAAGCTTATCAGCAACTATGGTCTAGCTATGGCGTTAGCCAAGCGGATGGCGCACTCGTTCCAGCAGAGTTGTTTGCTCGCGATGCCGATACAGTGTTAGAAATAGGTTTTGGCATGGGTGATTCCCTTGTGGATATGGCTATTGCGGCGCCAGATCAAAACTTCATTGGTATTGAGGTGCATACGCCGGGCGTAGGACGCTTAATGCACCGCTGCGAGCGTGAAAAAGTGAGCAATATACGGGTTTATCAAGATGATGCAGTTGATGTGTTAGCAAACTGTATTGCGGATCAAAGCCTGGCTAAAGTGCAGATTTTTTTTCCTGACCCTTGGCATAAAAAGAAGCATCACAAGCGCCGAATCGTGCAGCCAGCATTTGTACAGTTATTGCGTCAAAAGTTGCAGCCTGATGGTGTGCTTCATTTGGCAACGGATTGGCAGCATTATGCGGAGCATATGATGGAAGTTATGTCGGCTGCAGATGGCTTTGAGAATATGCAAGATCAAGGTGAATTTGCAGTAAGACCGGAATTTCGCCCCGTTACTAAGTTTGAGCGGCGAGGCGTTAAACTGGGCCACGGTGTCTGGGATTTGCTGTTTCAAAAAGTTGCGTAGTCTTAACCTTTGCCCAGCCTTGTTGTTGGCTGGTACGCGGTTAAGGATTGGAATCTGCAGCTGTTTTAGTTGAATTGTTTAACTTTGCTGTCGCTTAGGGCGAAATCATAATAGCCTGAATCTCAACCGCAGCGCCCTTCGGCAATCCAGCCACTTCGACACAGGCTCTAGCCGGGTAGGGTGGTTGAAAGAACTCTTGCATAACCGTATTCACCGCAGCGAAGTCATTTAGATCGGTTAGGAATATCTCAACTTTAGCCATGTTTGCGAGGCTGCCGCCTGCAGCTATGGCAACGGCTTGTAGATTGTTAAATACTTGGCGGGTTTGTGTGCTGATATCACCCTCAACCAATGTCATGGTCTCTGGTACCAGCGGTATCTGGCCTGACAAGTAAACCGTGTTGCCGGCTCTAACGGCTTGTGAATAAGGTCCAATGGCTGCGGGGGCGGCTGTGGTTGCAATGGTGCTAAGTTCGCTCAATGGAGAGTCCTCTTTTTCTTAAAAGTGTCTTTTACCCGAGATACCGAGGTAACTGATTTTATATTGCGGATATGCCTAAAAATACGTGCTAAATGAACGCGATTATCGACCAGTAATGTTGCTTCTACGCGACTAGTATGCGCATCAATATCAGTTAAGTTAATGCTCTCAATATTGCCATTCAGACGGTTTATTTTTGTCGCCAAGGTGGCTACGACGCCGCGCTGACGTTTGACTTCGATGCGAATTGGCACGCTAAATTCGCCGCTGATATTTTCATCCCAAGACAGTTGTATAGGCGTGTCTTTTTGTTTGCGTCGCTCTCTAGCTTGTGAGCAGCCGCTGATATGAACCACTACGCCTCTACCTGCGCTCATAAATCCGACAATATTATCGCCGGGCAGAGGGTGGCAACATTTAGCAAAGTTAATCACCATGCCTTCGGTGCCAGAAATCACCAGCGCATTGGTTTTTTCTTCAATCGCTTGTTCGTTAGCGTCGCTATTGTCGACGAGCTGCTGTGCTGTCAGGGATGCGGCGCGGTTGCCAATACCAATATCTTCTAAAATAGACTCAAACTGTGTTTGCTGAGTCTCTTGTAAGATCGCACGAATATGTTCTTGGGGTATCTCTTCAATACTTGAACCAAGGGCGTTTAAGGCTTTGTTTAACAAGCGTTTACCAAGTGCCACGGATTCGCCTTCACGTTGATGTTTGAGTGAGTGGCGGATATGACTTCGCGCCTTACCCGTCACCACAAAATCAAGCCAGGCCGGACTGGGCTGACTGTTTGGGCTAGTTACGATTTCAACCGTTTGGCCCGACTGCAGTGTTTGACTTAGCGGTGCTAAACGACGATTGATATAGCAACCCACGCAATGATTGCCAAGGTCAGTATGAACCGCATAGGCAAAATCGATGGGTGTGGCGTCACTCGGTAGCTCAAGAATATTGCCCTTTGGCGTGAATACATAAACCTCGTCGGGAAATAAATCAATTTTGACATTCTCGATGAATTCCAGCGAGTTGCCAGTGCGCTGTTGCAGTTCAAGTAAGTTTTGTACCCACTGCCTGGCTCGCTGGTGCGAGCCAGATAAAGTGCTGGAATAATCCTGCCCTTGCTTATACAGCCAATGTGCTGCAATGCCGTTATTGGCCATTTCATCCATATCATGTGTGCGGATTTGAACTTCAATAGGCACCCCGTGCATGCCAATCAAGATGGTATGCAATGACTGATAGCCGTTGGATTTTGGAATCGCAATATAATCTTTAAACTGTCCTGGAACAGGTTTGAATAAAGCGTGAAGAGCGCCAAGCACACGGTAGCAGGTATCTACATTGCTCACTTTGACACGAAAACCAAATACGTCGGTAATATCCTTAAATGACTTACCCGAGCTGCGCATCTTTGAATAGATGCTGTAGATATGTTTTTCGCGACCGTAAACTTGCGCGTTCAAGCCTTCCATTTGCAGATGCTGATCGATCAGTAATCGGGTTTCTTCGATGAGTTTGTCGCGCTTGGTAAAACTTGCTTTCATTGCCGCTTGAATACGTCTAGCGCGCATCGGATAAATGCCAAAAAAGCATAAATCTTCCAATTCAACTCGGATGTCATTCATGCCCAGTCGGTTGGCAATGGGCGCATAAATTTCTAAAGTTTCGCGACCAATGCGGCGTCGTTTTTCAGGCTTGAGGGCTCCTAAGGTACGCATATTATGCGTGCGATCGGCCAGTTTAACGAGGATCACGCGAATATCGTTGGCCATCGCGAGGGTCATTTTTTGAAAGTTTTCGGCCTGAGCCTCAGCCTTAGAGCTGAACTCGATTTGCGTTAATTTACTCACGCCATCAACCAGTTCAGCAACTTGATGGCCAAACTGCTTATTCAAGTCGTCTTTCGTGACGGCTGTATCTTCAATCACATCATGCAGCATTGCCGCCATCAGGCTCTCATGATCCATGAACATGTCAGCCAAGATGTCGGCTACGGCCAGAGGGTGGGTCACATAAGGCTCGCCTGAACGGCGGCGCTGACTTTCATGCGCCTGTTCGGCAAAATAGTAAGCACGCTGAACTTGATTGACGTGCTGAGGTTCGAGATATTGAGAGGCCTTGTCGGCGAGGGAGAGAATGCTGATTTTAGGCATATCACGAAGTCTCATCAAAGGCTAGGTGTTATGCGTGGGCATAGTCATTGCAATCAGCAGTCTCATGCTTGAGGGTATTGATTGGCCGTTAAATAAAGTCTTCCTGGCCAAACTCTTCCTCTTGCTCATCGGCACGAGCTACTGACTCAGGGGTAATCAAGTCTTCTTCTAGTTCACGAAGGGCTATAACCGTCGGCTTATCATTTTCTTCTTTTACCAGTGGTTCGTGGCCGCCAACAGCAATTTGCCGAGCACGTTTGGATGCAACCATAACGAGTTCAAAGCGATTCTCGACTTTATCTAAACAATCTTCAACAGTAATACGAGCCATGATGTGTGTCTCATGTTGCAGCGCCTTAGCGCTGAGTTAATAAAAATAGCTGGCCATTTTAGCAAAAATTACAGATATATCAAAGCCCAGGAATTTCCTGCTATTAGCTTGCTTGAAATAGCGACTGTAATAGCTTGTGATGGCGTTCGCTTTGAATAGCAGTGCGTTTGCGCTCTGCTACGACAATCGATTTGAGCTCTCGTTTGGCAGTATCAAAATCATCATTAATGATCAGATAGTCAGCCTCGTTATAGTGCGATATTTCAGACAGTGCAGCTTGCATGCGATGCTCAATGACCTCGGCGCCATCTTGGCCTCTGGCATTTAGCCTGGATCGCAAGGTTGCAACCGACGGCGGCAGGATGCAGATGCTGATACAGGGCAGTAATTTACGTACTTGCTGCGCACCTTGCCAATCGATTTCAAGCACCACGTCAGTGCCGTTGGCCAAACTTTGCTCAACCCAGCTTTGGGATGTGCCATAACTGTGGCCAAAAACTTCAGCATATTCAAGGAAGTCTGACTCTTGCAGGCGTTGACTAAATTGTGACTGATCAACAAAATGGTAATGCACGCCATCAATTTCGCCAGGGCGTTGAGCGCGCGTGGTATGAGACACTGATACTTGAATATCGTTAGTCGTTTCGATCAGCGCCTTCACCAAGCTTGTTTTCCCTGCTCCAGAGGGGGCGAAAATGACAAATAAGTTTCCAGACATATTGCTTACTCTGTCGGCGAGGTTTGTTGAAATGCTGTATAGGCGTTAGCATCGTGCAGGCATTGTTGCAAATTTGGCAGATGAGATAAAGAAAAGCGCTGGCGAAATATTCCCCAGTCTAAATAGCAAGCAAGCCTAAGGCTGACGTCATCATCAGCCTGAAAGGCAATTTGCATTTCTTCAAGGCTCTCAAGGCCTTGTTTTATGCGAGCATGCTGGCGAGCAATATAGTGATTGTCCGAGCTATTGAGGCCAAATTTCTCCAAATAAAAAACATTAGCAGCGGCATCGAGCTGCGTGTTTATAAAACAGAAATGCTCCAGCGATTGAAGGCTGGGAAGAAAGATCTGTTCGCAGTGCTCTCTGATAAAGCGCAAAATGCTGCTTGAGTCGGTCAGACGCAGGTTTTGATCCTGCATAGAAATGTCTAGAAACGGTACTTTTTTGGTGCTGACTAAGCTGTCGCTTTGCTGTTGATCGGTTTCGATCAGGGCATAGTCTAAACTTGCCTGGCTCATTGCAATGCGGCAATGCCGAACGAAAGGTGAGGTGTAGCTGCCGTATAATTCAAGTTTCATAGCTTATCAGTATCGCTTATTCGATGTTTTGCACTTGTTCGCGCATTTGCTCAATCAGCACTTTTAAATCTACTGTGGCTTTTGATGTTTGGCTCAGCATGGATTTCGAGCCTAGTGTGTTGGCTTCACGGTTTAGTTCCTGCATTAAAAAATCGAGTCGCCTGCCGCAGGGGCTGCCCTTTTGCAGGCTCAATTCAACTTCTTTGACATGCGCCAGCAGGCGGTCAAGCTCCTCGTCAACGTCAATCTTGTTGGCTAAGATCACCAATTCTGCTTCGATGCGTTGCTGGTCGGCGTCCAGTTTTAATTCATCAAAGCGGTCAATTAATTTGTTGCGTTGCTGTGCAATGACTTGTGGGATAAGTGGTTTAATCTCGGTTACCAGTTGTGTAATGCCCCCGAGCCTAGCGTTGATAAGTTTTTCTAACTCTGCACCCTCTCGCTCACGGTGAGCTGAAAGCTCGCTTAGCGCAACAGTGAAGCTTTTGCATATGCTTTGATTGAGTAAATCTTTGTCGATATCGGCGGTTTGCAGCACGCCAGGCCATTGCAAGAAGGTGCTTGCATACTCGGCAGGAGCATTTGTAATCTGCTGTGCAACGGCGTTATTAGCAGCGATAAGCTGCTGAAGTAGGCTTTGGTTGATGTTTAGCTGATGACTATCATCATCGGATTTTATGATTCGAAGACTGCATTCGATTTTTCCGCGAGCCACGGTGTTGCGAAGAATATCGCGCAGAGCTGGCTCTGCAGCGCGACTCGTTTCTGGCAGTTTGAAATTAGGTTCTAAATAGCGGTGATTTACCGATCGGAGTTCCCAAATAAGCGTGCCAAATGTCTCGCTTGACTCGTGGCGGGCAAAAGCGGTCATGCTTCGTATCATGTGAATTCTTATGCGTAATACTAAATGAGCAGTGTATCAGTTTGAAAGCTTTTCGGTAAGCGCTTGCTTGCAGCGTGTATTTTTCGTATGGTCGCCGCTGTTAATAAAGCAGAGTGAAAGCGAGTAGTTGCATGCAGCGACCCAGTGGCCGAAAAAATGATCAATTGCGTGATATAAAGATTACGCGAAATTTTACCAAGCACGCTGAGGGCTCAGTGATGGTTGAGTTTGGCGATACCAAAGTATTATGTACCGCTTCAGTTTCTGAGTCAGTGCCAGGTTTTTTGCGTGGCAGTGGTAAGGGCTGGGTTACTGCAGAGTACGGTATGCTGCCTCGTTCAACTGGAACGCGAATGCGTCGTGAAGCGGCGAGCGGTAAGCAAGGTGGAAGAACAGTAGAGATTCAGCGGTTGATAGGTCGATCGTTACGTGCTGTGGTCGATCTTGAGCTGATGGGTGAAATGCAGGTCACGGTAGACTGCGATGTCATTCAGGCAGACGGTGGAACGCGAACAGCCTCAATAACTGGCGCCTGCGTTGCTTTGGCCGATGCGTTTAACCATTTAGTTGCCCTTGGCAAGCTAGAAAAGACCCCGCTTAAGGCAATGGTTGCTGCAGTTTCGGTGGGTATCTGGCAAGGCCAAGTGGTAACGGATCTGGATTATCCAGAAGATTCCTCTGCAGAGACCGATATGAATATTATTATGACGTCTGAGGGCGGCTTTGTTGAGGTACAAGGTACGGCGGAGGGTGCGCCATTTTCAGCTGATCAGCTGCAATCATTATTGGCAATGGCGTCAAACAGTATTGATGAGTTAATTGCACTGCAGCAACAGGCGCTGTCTTAGCTCGCTAGCAATTTGCTTAGTTTAGTTCAGCGTTTAGCGGTTGCTTTGCGATACAATATTTCAAGCGTTTGCTATGGCTAGTTCGCTAGTAACTAATAACTAATAAACGGCTGCTAAACCCTTAAAAGCTGTCTTCCTCAAACGGATAGTCGTAGTCAATAATAACTGGCGCGTGACTGCCAAAAGTCTTGCTTTTGTAAATGGTTGCATACTCAACATGCTCAATCATCCCTGGCGAGATCAGTTGAAAGTCAACACGCCAGCCATCGCCTTTTTGCTTATCTGGCCACCAGCTAAATTCATCACTGTCTTGATTGGCTTCTCTAAATGCATCGGTATAGTTTAGCTGATGCGTCACTTCGTCTAGCCAGCGCCGCTCTTCGGTCAGAAAGCCTGGTGTGTCGTCGGATTTCTCCTGCTGAACATCTTGACTATGATGAGCAATTTGCCAATTCCCCGCAAAAATGAACTCACGTCGTTTATGACTAATTTTTTCTAAGTGTTGCTGCAAAAGATCTAGGAATTGCGCCTTTCTTTCCATGCTATTAGCGTCGTCCAATGATGATTCCGGCACAAGAATCGAGCCTATGCTGATATCATCAAAGTCTGCTTGAATGTATCGAGCTTCGATATCAAAGTCGTTAAAGCTGAGCCCAGTCATGATGGCTTTAGGTAGTTTGCGGGTATAAATCGCCACACCGTTGATGCCATCCATATTATCGAAAAAATACGGGAAATAGCCCTGAGGAAAAAACACATCGTCGGTTAAATCGTATTCTTCGCAGTCAAGGTTCTGAATACATATGATGTCAGCGTCTTGGTTGACTGCCCAGTCAAAGAAGCCTTGTTTCGCAGCAGCTTTGATGCCGTCAGCACAAAAATTAATTACTCTCATCAAGAGAAAACCTTAAAATCATTAATTAAAGCGTTGGTATAGCTGTTATCGACAGCTTAATTTGCTGAATTCAATAGTGTTTGCCCAGCAGTAGCGTTATGATTAGCCATTAAAAACATGCACTTTTTGCAATAGGTAAGAGCTTTTATACTAGTATTTTGATGCTAGAAATGTCTATCTAATTTTTATTGAAGCTGTAGAAGTGCAGAAGAGATCAATTTTACGCTATGTTGTTTTAAATGACGAACAACTTTTGGGCGAGAATTAAAAATAATATGATGCAACACTATAAGTCCGAATTTATCCAGACAGCTGTCAGATCTGAAGCGCTTTGTTTTGGCGAATTTACCCTGAAGTCTGGCCGTATCAGTCCCTATTTTTTTAATGCGGGTAAGCTCTATCAATCCAGTGCACTTTCAGTGCTGGCAAAAGCCTATGCGCAGGCGCTTCATCAAGCACAAATAGAGTTTGATGTTCTTTTTGGCCCTGCTTATAAAGGCATTTCTTTATCAGCTCTGACAGCAGCAGCATACTACGACCTTTTCAATGTCGACATATCGGTTGCATATAACCGTAAAGAAAAAAAGGCCCATGGCGAGGGTGGTCAGCTTGTGGGTGCGCCTTTGGCCAATAAAAAAGTGGTTGTCATTGATGATGTGATCACTGCAGGCACAGCGATACGTGAGGTTGCAGACATATTAAAGCAGCAGCAAGCAGAATTGGTAGGCGTATTGATAGGCTTAGACCGCTGCGAAAAAGGAAAAGGTGATCTAACCGCAGTGCAAGAGGTAGAAGCTGATTTAGGCGCAAAAGTTTTTAGTATTATTTCCCTGCCCGATATAGAACAGTTTATTCAAAGTTCTGGTGATGCAAGCACATTGCAATCGATCCAAGCTTATCGCAAAAAATACGCTTAAAGGGTTTAGTTTTGATAAAAATAATAAAGCCGTATTTTTGTTGCTTCTGGCTAATATTATCCTTAGTTGCGCTACAAGCTCTTGCGCAAGAGGCAGCTTTTTATCGTTATAAAGATGCTAACGGTAATATTGTGATTAGCCGTTATATTCCTCCTGATAGAGTTAGTGAAGGTTATGAGATACTGTCCGATACTGGCAGAGTTGTCGAGGTTGTTGATAAGCAATTGTCTGATGAGCAACTCAATCAGTTAACGCTCGCCGAAAAAGAGAATGAAGCTAAGCAACTGAAGCAGCAAGTTCAACGTGAATATGATTTACAACTACTGCGGAGATATAGTGCAGTCGTTGATATAGAGTCTGAGAGAGATAGAAAAATATTTGAAATGAATAACCGCTTACAGATTTTAAATGCAAATCTTTTAGGCGTACAAAATGAGTTAGAAGCCGAATATGTAAAAGCTGCGCGTCTTGAAAAATCAGGTAATATTGCCGCAGAACAAAACCTTAAGCGCATTGAAGAATTGGAATCAAATCTAACCACAACTAAGCAAATTATGGAAAATCTGAATCAGGATATTCTGCAAACTAAGACTGATTATCTCAAAGCTATAGATAGGTTCAAAGAGCTGAAGCTATTGCGTCAATAAAGGCTGTTTATGGAAGCGACAAACAAAAATAATAAAATCCTTATTTTTTTCATTATTGGTATTACTGCGCTAGCGGTATTTCTTATGAACAGAGATTCTGATCTTGCGAGCAGTATTGTAGAAGACCCAATAATACCTGAAGTGGTTGTTCAAACCATTTATCCTGAGGCGATGGCGCTAGGTGTTGAAACTGGCGGTGTTGTTCTGGCAAGAACCCAGCTCAAAATTCTTCCAGAAGTAAGTGGTAGAATCGAATGGGTAAGCCCTAAATGGCATGATGGCGGTTTCTTTAAGCAGGGCGAATTAATGTTCAAACTTGAAGATCATTTATTCAAGAATAATGTTGCCAAAGCTAATGCACAGTTGGCTGAGTCTAATGCTAGGTTTATTCAAGAACAGGGCATGGTCAACGTTGCTAAACAAGAATGGCAGAAAAGAAAAAATAAATCACAAGATCCTGCTGCAAAATCACTTGCACTAAGAGAGCCTCAATATGCCTCAGCTAAGGCCGCTTATGAAGCTGCCCGATCTGATTTAAATGTGGCAAAATTAAATCTCTCACGCGCCTCTTTTTATGCCCCGTTTGATGGTGTTTTAGTAAATAAAATTGCAGACAAAGGGCAGCTGATTTCTTCAAATCAGGCCATTGCTGATTTTTATGCCATTGATTTTGTGGAAATTCGAATACCGCTGAATCAATCTCAGCGAAGTCTGGTTGATCTACCCAGTTTAAATTCTAGCCTTGATTTACCTGTAAAAGTTACTCAAACATTTGGCACTGAAGAAGTCACATACGAAGGAAAGTTAATCAGAACAGAATCAGTGTTAGATGAGCAAACCAAAGTTTTGTATGCGGTCGTGGCGGTAGAAAACCCCTATCAAATTGATGCTATCAAACCAAA
>JABSRR010000005.1 GCA_013215025.1 Pseudomonadales bacterium | reverse complement strand
TCGTATGCCATGACTGCTGCTGAGCCTTTGGGTATTAAAGACCCGTTCTCTGGTTCAAAAGGTTGGGTCGATCGTTATGGCGATCAGCCGCCTACGCAGTTTAACTCGGCACAAATGATCGCCGATAAATGGGATCTTTCGCGAGAAGAGTTAGAAGCGTTTTCTCTTGAGTCGCACAAACGTGCGCTCAAAGCCATTGAAGAAGGACGTTTTGATAACGAGATTGTGCCCATGGAAGGTGTAACGATGGATGAAACGCCACGTGATACCACGCTTGAGAAAATGGCTGAATTAGATTATCTCTTCGGATGTGACAAAGTCACCGCAGCGGTGGCTTCACAAACCTGTGATGCAGCATCGGCGATGCTAATCGTCTCAGAGGCCGCGCTTAAAAAATATAACTTAAAGCCACGTGCGCGTATTGTGCATATGTCGGTGCGAGCGGATGACCCAATCTGGATGTTAACCGCGCCAATTCCTGCAACTGAATATGCTTTAGAAAAAGCAGGTCTTACACTTGATGATATCGACCTCGTTGAAATCAATGAAGCCTTTGCATCAGTTGCGATGGCATGGCTGAAAGAGACAGGCTACCCACATGAGAAAACCAATGTGAATGGTGGTGCGATTGCTTTAGGCCATCCTCTTGGTGCTACGGGTACGAAATTAATGACGACCTTATTAAACGAGTTAGAGCGCACAGGCGGCCGCTACGGTTTGCAAACAATGTGCGAAGGTGGTGGTCAAGCCAATGTCACCATTATCGAAAGATTATAATTAGGAGAATAAAATGGGTGTTTTAGATAATCGTGTTGCGATCATCACGGGTGCTGGCGGCGGTTTAGGCGCTGCACACGCTAAAGTTTTTGCCGCTGAAGGCTGTGCTGTGGTCGTTAACGATATTAACGAAGCTGCGGCGCAAGCGGTTGTCGATGAAATTACAGCATCGGGCGGCAAAGCGATGGTTAATACCTCAGATATCACAAACTATGAAGATTCAAGCAATGCTGTAAAGCAAGCTATTGAGTCTTTTGGCGGCTTAGATATCGTATTAAATAATGCAGGTGTTAACCGTGACCGTATGTTTGCCTCAATGACTGAGCAAGAGTGGGACACGATCATGGCTGTTCACCTTAAAGGGCATTTCTGTATTACCTCGCATGCCGTGCACTATTGGAAAGACAAAGCGAAAGCGGGTGAAGCGGTCGATGCGCGTATCATCAACACGACATCAGGTGCAGGCTTACAAGGCAGTGTTGGTCAATCTAACTATGCTGCTGCGAAAGCGGGTATTGCAGCATTAACCCTTAACCAAGCGGCTGAACTGGGTCGTTACGGTATCACCGCTAATTCGATTGCACCTGCTGCTCGCACAGGTATGACCACAGCAGTTGAGTCAATGGCTGAAATGATGAAGAAGCCTGAAGATGATTCTTTCGACTACTGGGCACCTGAGAATGTATCAACCTTGCTTGCATGGCTTGGTTCAGCCGAATCTGCGCATGTCTCTGGTCGTTGTTTCGAGTCTGAAGGTGGTAAAATTTCTATTGCTGATGGTTGGCGTTCAACTAAAGGCATTGATAAAGGTGCACAATGGCAGCCAAATGAAATTGGTGAAGCGATGGAAAAGCTTTTAGCTGAAGAAGTGCCAGCGCAAAAGGTCTATGGCAGCAAATAAACGCTGAGATACGCAACAGTACAAAATCATCAGTACAAAAGCAGCAATAAAAAAAGCAGCCCTAGGCTGCTTTTTTTATTGCTTAAAGTTTAATAATTCTAGTCGATGACTTCAACATCATCCGCTTGTAGCCCTTTGTCGCTATCAATGACGGTAAAGCTGACAGCCTGGCCCTCGAATAAGCGGCGTCTGCCTTGGCCACGAATCGAACGATAATGCACGAAAATATCATCAGCATTGTCACGAGTAATGAAGCCGAAGCCCTTTGAGACATTGAACCATTTAACACTGCCTTGCTCACGCTGCGCTGCTGACTTGGCAGATGCTCGCTTGTTTGCTGGCGCAGCCGAACTCGATGCTGTCTTGCTGTTAGTATTAATGGCTTGGTAGATAAGCACGCTGGATAAATTTGCCAATACAAAAGCTGCGCTGGTTAAAATATCAAAATGAAAAACGCTGTTGTCAGCAAGCGAGTAAGCCGCAAAAAAACCAGCGAAAATAAAGCCAGTTACTGCGGCAATGATAAGATGCAAAAACATAAAAAAATTCCTAGAAAATATAAATCGATATGCGGCTTTTAAAGAATGTAAAAGCTGCTACATTATTGCAAAATTTCCTTAAATCGCAATAGCTTAGGCAGCTGTATAAATCCATTTTCTGGTATTTAGCCGAAGATAGTTAACCGAAAAAGTAATAACTGATCATAATAGCTGCGATGATGCCCGCTAGGTCAGCTAATAAACCGCAAAATACCGCATGACGGCCAAACCGGATACCGACAGCGCCGAAATATACCGCTAGCACATAGAAGGTGGTTTCGGTCGAGCCCTGCATAATCGAACTCATGCGTCCTACAAGGCTATCGACGCCAAAATATTCAAAACTTTCTAACATCATGGCTCGACTGCCCGAGCCTGAGAACGGTTTCATCATTGCTGTCGGTAAAGCGTCAACAAAACGGCTATCCCAACCCAGAGCAACCACTATGCTTGCAATCGTTTCAGTTATCATCGTCAGCACACCACTGCTGCGCAACAAGGCAATGGCCGCTAACATAGCGACTAGATAAGGGATTAATTGAATGGCAGTATCAAATCCATGTTTAGCACCTTCAATGAATTGGTGGTAAACATCAATATGACGAAAATAGGCGAAGCTTAACACCCCGATAATAAAGCTAAATAGAAAAATATTGGCACTCAGCGATGAGTAATACTGCAGCGCCGCTTCCCCTAATTGGCCGATGACCATCACCATGCAACTGATGAATGCGGCGAATACGGCAAAATATAACAATACAACAGGCTTATAAATCGGTAGCTTTTGAAAGGCGGCAACGCTCAGCAGGCCAATAAAGCTTGAGGCGCTGGTGGCTAAAAGAATAGGTAAAAAAACATCAGTACTAGACGCCGCGCCAGCTTGTGCGCGAAACATGAAAATAGTAACCGGTAATAAGGTGACCGATGATGTATTTAATACCAAAAATAAAATTTGCGCATTGCTTGCGACTTGCGGCCTGGGATTTAGCGTTTGTAGCTGTTGCATTGCCTTTATGCCCAGCGGCGTGGCCGCATTGTCTAAACCCAATATATTGGCGGCGAGATTCATCGTAATGGCTGCACTGGCTGGGTGATCTTTAGGCACCTCTGGCAGTAAAACTTTAAACAGGGGGTGCAGAAGGCGACTGAGGTGAGCCATTAAGCCAGCAGCCTCAATGATATTAAATAAGCCTAGCCAAAAGCACATGAGTCCAATCAAGCCAATGGCAATATTGACAGCGGTTTGGCTGATAGCAAACAGGCTATCAATAACTTGATTGAAAACTAATGCATTGCCTTGAAGAGTTTGCCATAAACAGGCGCAAAAGCTGATAAAGAAAAAGTAAAACCACAGTTTATTAAGCATTGTTGCTTGATCCCCCAAATTCGATCATAGCAACTTCTTTTAGTGAGGTCTTTTGCAAATATTACAAAAAATTGTCTATGGTCAATCACAGTTTTCGGTAAAATTGCGCGATTTTGTCGTTGATGAGTAATCGAATGTTGTTGAGATTAAGAACTACCCTTATGAGCACGCTATTAGGGTGCAGCCTGCTTCTGCTTTCTGCCTGTAGTGAGCAGAACCCAACGAGTGCTTCATCTGGCATGCCGCCGGCGATGGTCAGCATGATGGCGCCAAAAGCCGGGGTTTTGATCGAGGCATTAGATATGCCAGCAACCCTGTCAGCCTCTCAGCATACCTTGCTCCGCGCTGAGCGCGATGCGGTGATCGACCAGTTATTATTTCAGGATGGCCAGTTTGTAGCCAAAGATGCATTGCTGATTCAGTTAGACGACCAAATTGCACGTGCCGAATTATCCCGTGCCACAGCGGATCTCAAATTAGCTGATGAAGAATTACAGCGTGCTCGCAGTTTGTTCAAGCGGCAGGTAAATTCGCAATTTGATGTCGATAAAGCACAAGCTGAATTTGAAACTGCGCAAGCCATGTTGTCGGTTGCCAACATAGAGCTCAGCAAGCATGCGGTCACCGCGCCATTTGCCGGTTATTTAGGTATTAGGCAGGTTAATCTCGGTGACTTTGTCAGCCAAGGTGATGGCTTGATTGAAATCGTTAATCTTGATCCTTTATATGTTGACTTTTCCGTACCTGAGACACTGCTCAGTGCTTTAAGTGTTAATGCGGACATTGCGATCACAATACCGGCACTCGCGATTGATCGCCAGGCAACGGTAATTGCGCTAGCACCCTCTATTGATACCGCGACACGCGCCATGCAGGTAAGGGCAAAGCTGGATAATCCGGATAAGCAGCTAAAACCTGGCTTGTTTGCCAAAGTGGCGTTAACCGTAAAGCAGCAAGATCAGGTACTTTGGTTGCCTGAGTCGGCAGTGTTTCGCAACGGTGATGCAACGCAGCTCATGTTAAGTCAGGACGGTCTATCAAAAACTGTGAATGTCGAGGTATTGAGTTATCAAAATCAGCAAGTCGCTATAGGTGAAGGCTTAAATGCAACTGACCTAGTGGTCGTTGCAGGGCATCATAAAGTGCCGTTTGATGGTATGCCATTGATGGCTGCTGCCATCGATGGCGAAGGCGTTAGCAGCACAGCAGCGCCTGCGCAGGATAGTGCGTCGCCATCAGACCCGGAGCCTTAGGCATGCGGATATTGTCTATTTTCATTCATCGTCCAGTGCTGGCGATGGTGATAAATATTATCGTAATCTTGCTGGGTCTAGTTGCATTTCAGCAGCTCAGTATTCGCGAATACCCTAATATCGATGTACCAGTAGTCAGCGTTACGACCAGCTATAAAGGCGCCTCTGGCTATATTATGGAATCACAGGTTACTGATGTGCTAGAGGAATCTTTATCGGGTATTGATGGTATTGATTTTCTATCGTCAAAATCTAAACAAGGCCTGTCGCAGATATCGGTTCATTTTCAGTTGTCGCGCAATGCGGATGCGGCGGCTTCCGATGTGCGAGATCGTGTGGCACGCGTAAGACAGCTTTTACCGGATGAAATTGACGAACCTGTAGTTGCCAAGGTGGAAGCAGGCGCTACACCGTTTATGTATTTAGCGCTCAGCTCAACGACTCGCAGTCCAGTAGAGGTGAATCATATAGCTGAGAATCAAATCAAAGACGCATTACAGACCATCGCTGGCATTGCCGAAATTCGCATACTTGGCGAGCGGCGCCAGGCGATGCGTATATGGTTGCAAAAAGACAAGATGGCCGCTTATAAAGTCACCGCACAAGATATAGAAGCAGCGGTGAAAGGCCAGAATGTCGAATTGCCGGCTGGCTTAATTGAGTCGGCGGCGCAAGAGTTTAGCGTTTACCCGCAAACGCAACTGTCTACGGTTACAGACTTTGAGAATGTTATTATTCGTGATCAAGCAGGTGCTCAGCTGCGCTTAGCTGATGTTGCGAAAGTTGCACTGGGCGTGCAAGATGAACGAAGCTATGTTCGCTATAATGGCCAACCCGCGATAGGTATAGGAGTTGTGAAACAGGCAACTGCAAACCCGCTCGAAGTTGCTGAGCAAGTTGACCGAAGTATTGCCGAGCTGCAGCGGGACTTCCCTGCAGATTTGCAGCTAGCCACACCCTATGATGCCAGCGTATTTATTGAAGGTTCGATAGCGGCAGTTTGGTCAACGTTAATAGAAGCGTTTGTGTTAGTACTGCTGGTGATTTTTTTATTTTTACAATCTGCGCGTGCTACATTAATTCCGATGGCAGCAGTGCCGGTATCTATTATTGGTGCATTTGCGCTAATGCTTGCATTTGGTTTTACAATTAATACCTTAACCTTATTAGCTTTAGTGCTCGCAATCGGCCTAGTGGTAGATGATGCCATTGTGATGTTAGAAAACATTTATCGTCATCTAGAGCAAGGTAAGTCAGCACGTCAAGCTGCTCTAGATGGTGCACAAGAAATCGGTTTCGCGATTGTCGCGATGACGATTACGCTAGCGGCTGTATTTGCACCAGTCGCATTCACCGAGGGTAGGACGGGTAAACTGTTTATTGAGTTTGCGCTAACGCTGGCCGGTGCCGTTTTAGTGTCTGGCTTTGTTGCACTGACCTTATCGCCGATGCTGTGCAGTAAGCTACTCTCTGCAGATGCGGCTAAGCTGGAGCCGCCCGCTGCACTTGGCTGGTTTGATAAGCTGCTCAAGTATGCGGCGCAGCAGTATCAACTTTTGCTTGAATGGCTCTTGCATCATCGACTGATGGGCTGGCTAATATTGCTACTTTGCCTAGTGGTTACCTTGAGCCTGCTTCCTACCGGACTTACCAATCCGCTGCTTCGGCCTTTAGCCGACGAGCTATCGCCGGTGGAAGATAGAGGATATTTTTTCACTATAGCCATAGGTGCGGAGGGCGTAACGCCGAAATTTATCAGTGAGGCCAGCCGTGGTAAAGAAGCGGTTTATCAGTCGATGCCGGATGTACGCGGATATTTCGTGGTAGCCGGTTTTCCTGCCTCCACGCAGGGCATCTCTTTTGTACCCCTGAAATCCTATGCCGATCGCGAGCGACATTCGGTCGACATTGCCTACGATGCTATGAAAGGTTTTTATCAACTGCCAGATATTATTGCCTTTGCTATGCCGCCGCAGTCTTTAGGCGCCGACTCATCTACCCCAATATCAATTATGTTGCAGTCGAGTCAAAGCTATGAAGATATTCTTAATACCGGCAATCAGCTTGTGGCCGAGATGCAGAAAAACCCGGGTATGAATCAGGTGCGTTTAGACTTGCGATTGAACAAGCCTGAGTTGCAAATTGATATTGACCGACAAAAAGCGGCTAACTTTGGTGTTGATGCGCGAGATATAGCAACAACACTCGAAACCTTGTTAGGTTCGAGAACGGTGACGCGCTATAAGCAGGGCAATCAGCAGTTTGATGTGTTAGTCCAGCTTGAGCAAGGCCAGCGACTGAGCCCACAGGATATTCAAGATATATATCTGCGCTCTGCGCAAGGTGAATTAGTCGCCTTAAATAATTTAGTTACCGTGCGCTACACTACCACTGCGGGTGAGCTGCCACATTTTGATAAATACCGCGCTGCTCAAATTACCGCTGGGGTTAATGCCAACTACAGTATTGGTGAGGCCGTGGAGTTTATCGAAACAAGCTTAGCTAATATAAACCCCAGCATGCGGATCGCATATCGTGATGGGACACGTGAGTATATTCAGTCGGGTAATACGCTGTTGTTTGCGTTTGCCTTGGCGATATTATTTATCTATCTGGTAATGGCGGCACAATTTGAAAGTTTTAACGACCCATTTATTATTTTAACGGCGGTGCTGCCGGCGTTTGTCGGTGCTTTGATTGCGCTTAAGTTAAGCGATGGCAGCTTAAATATTTATTCTAAAATTGGCTTGATTACCTTAGTAGGTCTGATTACTAAGCACGGTATCTTGATGGTAGAGTTCGCCAACCAAGCGATTGCAGATGGACATAACAAAGTTTCTGCCATGCTGATGGCAGCGCAAACACGGTTCAGGCCGATTTTGATGACTGCTGCCGCAACGGTGTTAGGTGCTCTTCCACTAGCATTGGCAAGTGGCGCAGGGGCTGAAACGCGTGAGCAAATCGGTTGGGTTATCGTCGGCGGCCTCTCGATTGGAACAGTCTTGACCTTACTGGTTGTTCCAGTCGTGTTTGTTAGCTTATCGCGTCGTCAAGTATCTAGACAGAGCAATTCACTCAGCGAGGCTTGATTTTCTAGGCAATCTGCGGTTAATTAATCCTAAAGGGATACACGCTGAAGGATTTCGCATGCCTGAGATTTTACAATCCACTGAACACGTTCTATCGATTTTAGCCGTGGTTGGTGCTGAGCTGTTACTGCTGTTGGTATTGACCGCCTGTTGCTTTTATATAGCCCGTTTGATTTTTAGTTATTTAGCCAAACGTGAAACGCTAGTGCAGTTTGAGTCACAGCTGAATGATATGTGGCGTTGGTATCGATTTGGCTTGCTGCTATTAGTCTGCTTTTTGATCCTGCTAATTATTCTCTTAAATGCATGGTTAGTGTGGCAAAATCAGTCACCCTACATTGTGTTAGAGCAATGGATTAGCAATATTTCAGCCGATATTTGGCTGCATCTAAGCCTTGCCTTGGGAAAAATTTTAGCCGCTGCGGTAGCTATCGGTTTTGGTTTAAAGTATCTACACCGCTTTTTTGCCGCCTCCCAAACGCGAACCGAAAAATTTACTCACTTTCAAAGCAATACATCTGAAATTCGTCGTTTCTTTAATAGTCTGTCGCAGGTTTTTACGATTGCAGCCTGGCTCTTTTTCATCGTTTTTGTCACCGAGCAATTAGCGCTTGCAGACTCAATATATCAGCTATTAATCAAAGCGATTTCTATCTACTTAATCATTGGCTTAGCCACTATTGCTGCACGCATGGTTGCAGTAGTCGTGTTAGCCTTAAACAGCTTCATGCATCAGTTAGCATCGAGTAAGGCATGGCAGGCCTATTTTGAGGCACTGCAGCCCTTATTACCATTATTACAAAAAAGCTTAGCCTATATTATTTGGATTGCGGGCTTAAGTCTTGTGATTGCGCAACTGACACCAATCGCAGAATTTGCCAAACTGGGCCCGCGCTTAATTCAAAGTATTGTGATTTTCTTCATCGCCCGAGTCATTATTGATGCGGGTAATCTGCTTATCGATCATAAGCAATATGAAGGTGATTATGACGAGATGGTGATGCGTCGCAGAGCCACGATTATGCCGCTGATGAAAACCATCTATCAATATGTTGTGTATTTCGTCACCTTGGTGCTGATTTTAGGCGCCCTAGGTATTGATATTATGCCATTTTTGGCAGGTGCCGGTATTTTGGGTGTGGTTATTGGCTTTGGTGCTCAACCACTGATTAACGATATTGTTAGCGGATTTTTTATCTTATTTGAAAATATTTTTTTGGTCGGCGACGTGATCGATACGGGTCAAGTGTTAGGCGCAGTTGAGCATATCGATTTTCGCACGACCAAAATCAGGGACCCTGAGGGTAATTTGCATATTTTACGAAATGGCGATTTAAACCATATTAAAAACTATAGCAAAGATTTCACCTTCGCAGTGGTTGAAGTGCCATTCAGTTATGATGTGGATGTTGTTGAGGCGCGAAGCTTTTTAATTGACTGCGGTGCGCAGGTGCAGCAGGCGATGGCAGACGATGTTACCGATGCTCTAGAAGTTAAAGGTATTGTTGCCTTTGAGCCCTCGGCGATGCATTTTAGAGTATCAATGCCGGTCAAGCCCGCAAAGCATTTTGTGGTTGCGACTAAGCTGCGTGAGGTGATTAAACAAGGTTTCGATGCGAAAGGTTGGCGCATTCCTGCAAACCAGCAACAGGTGCACATCAGTGGAATGCCCTAGCTTGATTTGATGCTTTGCTAACCGATGCTGTAACGACGCCAGCAGCAATTTTCGCTAAGATTTAATGCAGCTTTTGCTTGATTAACGGAGCGTTATTGTTGAGAATTGCTCTCGTTTAAAAAGAGTGCAATTTTTGCCAGTCTGTATGCTCCGTCTTAGTCGCTATCATCAGCCTTTATTGGCCCTAGCTTTACTGCTGTTATTGCTGTCTGCTCAGGCTTTGGCAATGCATCATGAGCTTGAGCACGCTGATGGGCATCATGATGTGGGCTGCGAGCTTCTGCTGCACTTCGATAGTCAAACCTTACCGCTATCGCATGCGCTGCATATTATTGCGGTATTTCCCCCGATAAGCCCTGATGACTCGGCGCTAGCCTCATCGAATACCAGTTTTCCTCGTTACGGCCTAAGCCGTGCTCCGCCTCTGTTAGTGTAGTTCTCCATTTTTACAATTAACTACTACAGAGAAGATTTTTATGAAAATTTCTATTCCCTTTGCTGCTGGCCTAATGCTTGCGGCACCCCTTGCTTTTGCCAACGAAAATCAAGATACACTTAATAAAGCAGGCAAAAACCGTATTACTGCGAATGAATTTAATCCTGCTATCAGCTTGATTTTAGATGGACGTTATAATGACGTTGACAATTCATCAGACGAAGATGAGCTAGAATTACCTGGCTTTCAGCTAGGTGGCGAAGCGGGTTTACCTGAAAATGGCTTTAGCACGGGCCATAATGAATTAGTCATTTCAGCCAACGTTGATGATAAATTTTATGCCATGTTAACCACAGCGATTGTCTACGAAGATGGTGAGACTGAGCTGGAGTTTGAAGAAGCCTATTTCGAAACCTTATCAAGCCTTGCTGGGTTTACTTTAAAAGGTGGTAAGTATTTTTCGAATATCGGCTATTTAAATGCTCAGCATGAGCACGCGCAGGATTTTGCCGATCGACCTCTGGTATACGATGCCTTATTTGGTGGCAACTTAAGACAGACTGGTCTTCAACTTAGCTGGTTAGCGCCAACCGATTTCTTTCTTCAGTTCGGTGCTGAAGTCAGTGCCGGCAACGAATACCCTTCAGGCAGTAACGAGGATAACGACACCGGTGCAGCAGCATTTGTTAAAGTTGGTGGCGACATTGGCGATTCATCAAGCTGGCAGTTAGGCGCGTCTTATTATGAAGCAAGCTTTGATGAGCGCGAGGGCGGTGGCCATGACCATGGCGGCGAAGAAGACGGTGAAGAAGAACATGGCGCAGCGATTGCTGATGGCGATGTTGATGTGACTGGCGTTGACTTTGTTTATAAATGGGCGCCTAACGGCAATAACAAAAACACCAGNTTCACTTTCCAAACGGAATACTTTGTTCGCAACGAGTCTGGTCTGTCGGTTATGGAACATGACGGTGTAGCAGAGTCGGCCGACTATGATGGTGAGCAAAGTGGTTATTATGCGCAGGCTGTGTATAAGTTCCTTCCTCAGTGGCGAGTAGGTGTTCGTTATGACTCTATCGAAGCTGACAACAAACTTGATACTGATGAAGAAGAGTTTCTTGAAGAATCAGGTTTAGCCTCAAGTGATGACAGCTTTGATCGTAGCTCTATTATGGTTGATTGGTCGCCAAGCCACTTCAGCTATGTTCGCTTACAATTCAGTGAATTGAGCGTTGAAGACGAGTCGGTTGATATGCTAACACTGCAATATGTGATGAGCTTGGGTAGTCATGGTGCGCATAGCTTCTAAAGGGTTTTTAACCTCGTCGTTAACGGCCATTTGGCTGTTAACGGCAGCTGTGTATGCTGCTTCAGCTGAAGCTAAAGCGGTGAATGTTTTTGCCTGTGAGCCAGAGTGGGGTAGTCTTGCTGAAACTATTGGTGGAGATGCGGTGAAGGTGTTTACTGCAACGTCGGCGCGTCAAGATCCGCACTATATTCAAGCCAGGCCATCGCTATTGGCTAAGGTGAGAAAAGCCGATTTAGTTTTCTGCACCGGCGCTGAACTGGAAGTTGGCTGGCTGCCGCTGCTGCTGCGAAAAGCTAAGGCCTCGGTTCAGCCAGGTCAAATAGGCTATTTAATGGCGGCTGATCAAATCAGCGACAAGCTGGAAGTGCCAGTGGCTTTAGATCGCAGTATGGGTGATGTGCACAGTGCAGGCAACCCGCATGTGCATTTGAACCCCTATCATGTACTGACGATTGCCGAGGCGCTTACGCAAAGGCTGACTAGCATCAGCCCAGCGCAACAGTCACGTTTTGCCGCGAGCTTGAGTGAATTCCAGGCACAATGGCAAACTGCTATTACAGCTTGGGAGCAGCAAGCGCAGGCGCTTCAGGGCCGTTCGGTGATGGTGTATCACAAAAATTTCAGTTACTTATTAGACTGGTTAGAGATAACGCTATTGGCTGATCTTGAGCCATTGCCGGGGATCCCGCCAACCAGTAAACATTTATCTGAATTATTGCTGAAACATAAGCAGTCACCTGCAAATGCTTTGTTATATGCGCCTTATCAGTCAGAGGACCCGGTAGAGTGGTTTGTGGCTAAGACGGGTATCACTGCGATTAAGATGCCTTATACAGTCGGTGGCTCGGAACAAGCCAGCGATCTGTTTTCCTTGTATCAGCAGCATATAGATTTATTACTTGCGGCGAGCAAGGAGTAATCTTGAACGCAGAATTGCTCAGCATTCTTCTCCCTGCCTGGTGTGTTTGTGTGTTAATTGCCTTAACACATGCGCCACTGGGCATTTCAGTTTTACAGCGTGGCATTATTTTTATTGATCTAGCGATTGCACAAATTGCCGGTTTAGGCATGCTAGTAGCGCTTGAATGGCTGCATATTGATGCATGGTGGATCAGCCAGCTATTGGCATTGAGCTTCGCCTGTATTGCTGCAGCTGCGTTTCACTGGTGCGAGAAATATTTTAATCAATACCAAGAAGCGGTTATTGGTTGTAGCTATGTACTTGCGGCTTCTCTAGCCGTGTTAGCGCTTAGTCATAACCCGCATGGTGGTGAAGCGCTGAATCATTTGCTTGCCGGGCAAGTGTTGTTTGTCGACTTTACACAAGTGTTAAGTCACCTACCTATTTATGTCTTGATTTTATTACTGTGGTTTACGCTACCGCGCTGTCGTCAAGGCTTAGGTTTTTATGCCATTTTTGCGGCGGCGATAACCTCGTCAGTGCAGCTGGTTGGGGTTTACGTGGTATTTGCTAGTTTAATTATGTCAGCCCTCGCTACCGTATTTTTACAGGCGTATAAAGCTAAACTGTTACTGGCTTGGACTACGGGAATTTTGTCAGTAAGTTTTGGTTTGCTGGTAGCTGCGAGTATGGATTTTCCCGCAGGACCAATGATTGTGCTTTTTTATGGCATTACGGCGATACTGGCGCTTATGCTTAGTAAATCTTTCCAGTCTTAACATTTTCTATTGCTGCATACTTATTGTGTTGAAGGCATTCATAAAAAGCATGCATATAACAAAGCATACATAATAAGCAGACATAAAAAGCAGACATAAAAAAACCCACGCCTAAGCATGGGTCTAATCATCAATGCTCGCAGCTGAAAAGATACTCTTCAGCTGACTATAAGATGTATCACTTACATATTCGGGTAGTTTGGACCGCCAGCACCTTCTGGTGTGACCCAGGTAATATTCTGTGACGGATCTTTGATATCACAGGTTTTACAGTGAACACAGTTTTGTCCGTTAATTTGAAACCGTTTATCGCCGCTTTCTTCTTCTACAATCTCATAAACGCCAGCAGGGCAGTAACGCTGTGCGGGTTCGTCGTACAAGGGTAGGTTATGTTTAAGCGGTAAATCTGGATCAGCCAGTCTCAGGTGACAAGGCTGGTTTTCTTCATGGTTTGTATTCGATAAGAAAACAGAGGACAAACGATCGAAGCTAAGCTTGTTGTCAGGCTTAGGGTAGGCAATAACTTGGCATTCACTGGCAGGTTTCATGACCGCGTGATCAGCTTTGCCATCACGCATTGTCCATGGCAGTTTGCCATTGAAAATGTTGATATCTAGAAACGCATAGGCACTGCCAATAATATTGCCAAATTTGTGCTGAGCCGGGGCAAAATTGCGCTGGGTGTGCAACTCTTTGTAAAGCCAGGAGCCTTCAAACGCCTTAGTATATTCGCTAAGTTCTTCGCCGCTTTTCTCATCCACGGTTAGCGCTTTGTGTACGACTTCAGCCGCCAATAAGCCAGATTTCATGGCGCAGTGACTGCCTTTAATTTTCGCCGCGTTAAGCGTGCCTGCATCACAACCAATTAACAAGCCGCCTGGGAAGGTCATTTTTGGCAAGGACTGTAAACCGCCTTTGGCAATCGCTCTGGCACCGTAAACAAGACGGCTACCACCGTCGAGGTATTTTTTTACCTCAGGATGGTGCTTATAGCGCTGAAACTCTTCAAAAGGGCTGACATGTGGATTATCGTAACTCAGATCGGTGATTAGGCCGCAAACAACCTGATTGTTCTCGATGTGGTATAAAAATGAACCACCCGAACAGCCAGACTCTGATAAAGGCCAGCCTGCGGTATGAACCACAAGCCCTTCTTCATGCTGCTCGGCGGGGATTTCCCAAATCTCTTTGATACCAATGCCGTAGTGTTGAGGATCTTTGCCGGCGGCTAGGTCAAATTTTTCTAATAGAGTCTTGCCTAAGTGGCCACGGCAACCTTCAGAGAACAATGTGTATTTGGCGCGTAGTTCCATGCCAGGCATATACATGTCAGTGGGTTCACCGTCTTCACCAACGCCCATATCACCAGTGATTACGCCGCCAACACTACCATCGTCATTATATAAAACTTCACTCGCTGCAAAACCAGGGTAGATTTCTGCGCCCATACCCTCGGCCTGCTCGGCTAACCAGCGACAGAGGTTGGCAAGCGAAATAATATAGTTACCTTCATTGTGCATCGTTTTCGGCACAGCAAAATGCGGCACTTTGATCGCCTTTTCGGCCGAGGTAAGCATAAAGATATCGTCGCGTTTCACCGCTGTATTAACCGGTGCACCCATCTCTTGCCAATTAGGGAATAATTCATTCAAGGCTCGTGGCTCAAACACCGCACCGGATAAAATATGTGCACCAACTTCAGAGCCTTTTTCAACGACACAGACGCTGATGTCTTTCCCAGTTTCTTCACTGAGCTGGCGAATTTTACAAGCCGCAGATAAACCCGCTGGGCCGGCGCCGACGATTAGTACGTCGAATTCCATAAATTCTCTTTCCACAATGCATACCTCATATACGTCATTAGTTGCTTGCAATCATAACTATAATAATAGCTTAGCAAGCGGCCCACGGTTATTTAGGGCCTGTTTTTGGTGCTCATAAGCGTCTTTTTGATTTAGTCGCAATACTGCAAATTTTACGTTTCTCGACAGCTGTGTAGATGTTGAAAAACCACTTGAAAAAGTCGCTTCGGTATCACGCTAAAAAATGTGCGCAAATTATACAGAAAATTCATCTACTTTAGCAATTATAAAATCACTTTAAAAAAACCCTAAGTGCTTGTTTTTCTAGATGAAAATCGCTCTCATTTGGCTTCTTGAACGGATCCTTCGAATGCATAAGCTATTGACCGCAAAGCCAATAACCGTCAGTATATGCGCCGAATTGTTTAACGGCGCGTATATTTGCTTGCTAAAGCCTGATTTCGTGCCATATTTTGATTTTTAACCACTGATAGAGAGCAACACATGAAGGTTCTTGTAGCAGTTAAACGTGTAGTTGACTACAACGTGAAAGTTCGTCCAAAAAGTGACGGCACTGGCCCAGATTTGGCAAATGCCAAAATGTCGATCAACCCATTTTGTGAAATTGCCGTTGAAGAAGCGGTCCGCTTAAAAGAAAAAGGCGCAGCAACCGAAGTTGTAGCCGTTTCATTAGGTGAAAAAGCCTGCCAAGAACAAATTCGCACGGCACTGGCATTAGGTGCTGACCGTGGCATCTTGGTTGAGACTGACGCTGAACTTGAGCCGCTGGCGATTGCTAAATTACTGAACGCTATTGTTGCCGAAGAAAAGCCTGATCTAGTCATTCTAGGTAAACAATCTATCGATGGTGATAACAACCAAACTGGCCAAATGCTGGCAGCATTAGCCGGTATGGGTCAGGGCACGTTTGCCTCTGAAGTTGAAGTTGCTGATGGCAAGGTCAATGTGACCCGTGAAATTGACGGCGGTTTGCAAACAGTTGGTCTAAACCTTCCAGCGGTGGTTACTACAGACCTTCGTCTGAACGAGCCTCGATATGCTTCCTTACCCAATATTATGAAAGCTAAGAAAAAGCCAATGGACATCAAAGCGCCTGCTGATCTTGGTGTTGACGTTGCGGCCCGTACAGCTCTAATCAGTGTTGAAGGTCCGGCTGAGCGCGAAGCAGGTATCAAAGTTGAAACGGTGGCTGAGCTTGTTGAAAAGCTTAAGTCAGAAGCGAAAGTTATTTAAGGAGATTGTCTTATGAGTATTCTTATTCTTGCAGAGCACGATAACGCAAGCCTTAAAGGCGCTACCCTAAACACAATTGCTGCGGCGCAAGCGATCGGCGGCGATATTACCGTATTGGTTGCTGGTAGTGGCGCACAAGCTGCCGCTGATGCAGCAGCAGCTGCAAGCGGCGTTAGCAAGGTAATCCTGGCGGATAATGAAGCGTATGCGCATCAGCTAGCTGAGAATGTCAGTGCTTTGCTGGTCGAATTAGCCGCTGATTATCAATATATTCTTGCACCTGCGACTTCTAACGGTAAAAACACCTTACCCCGTGTTGCGGCCTTGCTTGATGTACAAATGATCTCTGACATCATTGCAGTTGAGTCGGCTGACACCTTTAAGCGTCCGATTTATGCGGGTAACGTCATCGCTAAAGTTCAATCGAATGATGCTAAGAAAGTCATTACTGTTCGTACTACAGCATTCGATGCTGTCGCTGCTGAGGGTGGTGCTGCCGCTGTTGAAGCACACGCTGCTGCATCGAACGCAGGTGTATCTGAGTTTGTAAAAGAAGAAATTGCGGTTTCTGATCGTCCTGAACTGACTTCTGCTGGCATTGTTGTTTCCGGTGGTCGTGGTATGCAAAACGGCGATAACTTTGAAATGCTTTATAAAGTTGCCGATAAATTGGGCGCAGCCGTAGGTGCATCTCGTGCCGCAGTTGACGCAGGTTTTGTACCAAACGATATGCAGGTTGGCCAAACCGGTAAGATTGTTGCGCCAGATCTTTATATTGCCGTGGGTATTTCAGGCGCTATTCAGCATCTGGCTGGCATGAAAGACTCAAAAGTCATTGTGGCAATCAATAAAGACGAAGAAGCGCCTATTTTTCAGGTTGCTGACTACGGCTTAGTCGCTGACTTGTTTGATGCTGTTCCAGAATTAGAGTCGGCGCTCTAAGCGGCTGATCGATTTTCTGTTCTACGAAAACCCGCGATATGCGGGTTTTTTTATGCCAATAAGAATATTTTTAAAAAGTTTTACAAAAGTTTTGAACTCTTTTATGTAACTGCAGTCTGACTTATTGATAGTAGTTAATCGTATTGTTTCCCCTTAAGCAATACGTCGTTTGATGGAATTAAACGTACTTTGCCGAAGCTATGCTTCGGCTTTTTTTTGCCCGCGAGTTTTTGCCCGCGAGTCGCAGATTTTTGATAAAAAAATACCCGCTGTGCGGGTATTTTTACATCGTTTTTGCAGACGGTAACTTATTCTTTACCGAATACGTTGTTTTCTTGCTCTTGCACCCGGATAAACGTTGTACGCTTTGACAACTCTTTTAAACTGGCGGCACCAACATAGGTACAGGTTGAGCGAACACCGCCCAGGATATCTTGCACCGTAAACTCAACTGGCCCACGATAGGCAACCGAGACGGTTTTTCCTTCACTGGCGCGATAGTTAGCAACGCCGCCAGCATGTTTATCCATCGCGGTTGCTGAAGACATGCCATAAAACTGTTTGAATTGCTGACCATTTTCTTCAACCAGTTGACCGCCAGACTCATCATGACCCGCTAACATGCCACCTAACATGACAAAATCTGAGCCAGCGCCAAACGCTTTGGCCACGTCACCTGCGCAGGTGCAACCGCCGTCCGAAATAATATGCCCACCCAGACCATGAGCAGCGTCGGCACATTCAATGGCCGCGGATAGCTGCGGATAACCAACCCCGGTTTTCACTCGAGTCGTACAGACCGAACCTGGGCCAATACCCACCTTCACAATATCAGCACCCGATAATAGTAATTCTTCTGTCATCTCGCCGGTCACAACATTGCCGGCAATGATGGTTATGTTGGGTAAAGCCTGTCGGGCTTTGCGCACAAATGCGACGAAATGTTCCGAATAGCCATTAGCCACATCGATACAGAGAAATTTTATGCCCGGATTTTGAGCAATAATGGCTTTTATTTTATCAAAATCGGCATCAGAGGTGCCGGTTGAGAGCATGATGTGCTCTAGCAGCTCTGGTGCTAAATCCGTGATAAATTGCTGCCAATCAGCTACCGAATAATGTTTATGAACGGCGGTGAGAATACCAAAACTGGCCAATTTTTTAGCCATCTCAAAGGTGCCAACGGTATCCATATTCGCTGCAATAATCGGTACGCCGGTCCAGCTTTGACGACTATTCAGAAAAGTGTAGCTGCGCTCAAGTGAAACTTGCGAACGGCTTTTAAGGGTTGAACGCTTGGGTCGAATCAGTACATCTTTGAAGCCTAGTTTTATATCATTTTCGATATGCATAATAGATAGCTCAGTCGTGTCAAAGAAAAGGGTTAGTTGCCTTTGAACTCTAAAAGTAGATCAAGGCAGACGGATTCGCGAGCTCTTATCACCGTTAAACATCATGCGTCGATAGCGAATAAGGGGTTTACGTCTATGCCTGTGACGGTTTAGTCGCTTAAACTTACCGTGGCGTTAAGTAAGAGACTCCCGACGCATAAAGGTAAGTATCTCAGCGCTTAGCGTGCTATCACGGTGTTGTTGACCCCGTCGCTCATCAAGCTGGTCAATATAGTGCATTAGGCCAATCTCGTTAAAGGCGTACAGCGGCGAATCATGGCGTAGTTTACAAAAATTGTCTAAATGGTCAAGTTTTGTTGTGCGTGCGTGGTAAAGATTTTGCGCCGAGCTGTTATCGATTAACAAAAGACCAGGGGTGTGATTAACTAAGATTGCCTGTCCTTGCGCTAAGCTCTGTTGAACCAGCCGTTGATGAAGAGCATTGTCGCTGGCCTGCGTTGCTGACTGTAATTGCTGATAATGCTGCTGCATGGATTGCGACATTACCCAAGTCGCTGAATACTGCCGCAAGCCATCTAACCAGAAGGCCGTGGGGTATGGCGGTGTATCCTGATGCGGTGACTGACAGCGACCGGTTAAAAAAGGGTTTTGACTGTAGTTGTGTTCAGACGGATCTCGTTGTGCAAGGGTGTAATTGAGTGGGTTAAGCGGTAGATTAGGGAATTCAACAATACCGTAGTCAAAGATGCTGCTACGTAAAAATTGAAGAAAATCGTAAGCAGACTGCTGAAATGGAAAATGAGTATACAGCGCTTCTGGCACACAAATTTTTAAGCCTAGCGATTTCCCATCAATCTGATAATGCCCTTCCTCAACCTCACATTCTGCGACAATGTCTTGCAATGAAAATGGTTTTCTCACGCTGCTATTCCGATAAAGTCCTTGTTCAGTACTTGGCAGCTAATTGCCTTTCAGGCTTTCATAAGTTTGCTTGAATTTTTCAGCCCGGTCGAGATTGTCACGCAGCTGGCGGTTATCGGGAGCTAACAACTGGCCTTGTTGCCATAGTTTTATAGCGGCATCAACCTCGCCATTGATATAGCGTTGCTGACCTTGGTCAATATAGGCCTGTACGGCTAATGCCGTTTGCTGCGACAGTTTTTGTTCTGCCGTTGCATACCAGCGCTGCTCACCATCAGTGCTGATAAGACTCTTAGTTTGCTGTAAGGATTGCTGTGCCTGCTGTATATTCCCGTCCTTGAGGTTTTGCGCAAACTGTTGCTGGCTTTCTTTCAGCTTTGCCTCACGAATGCGTTTCTCGCGATTGCGTGCATTGCTTTTTTGCTGAGCTTTACGATCAGCTGATTGCTTGAGAATTTTTTGCCAGTCAGCATTTGGAGACAGTTGATTGGCCGTGCGAATATAAACGAGACCTTGTTGATTATCGTTACTTAATAAAGTTTGCCCATAGTCGGCTAAACGATTAGCAGCAGCCTGCTTGCTGGCTGCATCGGCAAAGCTTGGGTTTAGAAACGGTATTGGCTCAGCTGAATTCGCTTGCCAGGCATCATCAAGACTTTCACGGGCAAAATAGTTTTGGGTTTCGAGCATAAGCAGCTGCGCCGGAATTCGTGCTCGCTCACGATCAATACGCCGGTTTAATACGATTAATTCGGTCTGCAACACTTTACTTGAGGCTACTTTTTCAAGGCAGTTATCCAGCTCGCTTTGTGCTGAGAGCCATTGCTTGTTGCCGATAGAGCGGCGAGCCAGTTTTAAACATTGCTGAATATAGCGCTGACGTTGTTGATTAATGGCGTCACGATCGTATGCCTGCCGATCAAGTTCGCTCATATTGTCGTAAGTGGCTAAAGCTTGATCGAAGGCCTGATTGTCGATTTGCTGTTGTAGGCGTTGATGATCATTTGGCTGCACCATCGCACAACTGTATAAGTAGCAACTTAGCAAGCTGATAAAAAAGTGAGTCCAATAGCGCTGTTGCAGCATGTTTATGCCTGATATTTAATCAATTTTTTTGGCCAAAATGTCAGCAATAAGATTGCTCATAACAACGGGGTAGGGGTGCTGAATACTCTCGACTTTGAAGATCTGTACCGGCTCTTCTTTACCCCGCACCCGGATGGTTTTGCCTTCTGTTACCTGCATAGGATAGTCTGAATGAACTTGCTGATAAAGTGATTGTTGAATAATCACCTCAGCTCCTTCGGCTTCTGAGCAAAGCCTAGAGGCTAAATTTACTGCGTCACCAACCACGGTATATTCCATTCTTGCGCTCGAACCCAGTATGCCGGCTAACATATTGCCTGAATTGATACCGATGCGTAATTCAATGGGATAAAGGCCCTGCGATTGTCGGCGCTGATTCAGCTGTTTGGCTAATTCTTGCATCAAAAGTGCGCAGGCAATCGCGTGAAATTGATGTTTGTCATCTGCATCTGGGGCGCCAAACACCACCATGACACAGTCGCCAATGAACTTGTCAACTGAGCCAAAATAAAAGCGCGCACAGGCATTAAAATATCCATAATATTCATTCAATAATTGCTGCACTTGCTCAGGCGATATTTTCTCTGAAATGCTGGTAAAGCCGACAATGTCGGCAAACAGAACGGTAGCCTCGACTTGCTCACCAGCCAGCTCAACGGTTTCGATTTTATTGATGATTTTTTGCGCCACATCTTTGGACAGAAACTTGCTCATCATCGATTCAACATGATCTTTTTGCACCAAGCCTTCGCCCATGGCGTTGATCGAATCTAAAAGCTTGCCTAATTCATCGTTTCTTCGCTCTACCGGCACGCTGGGTTGTTTGCCGGCTTGCATGTTTTTGGCCACATTCGCAAGGGTAGAGATCGGTTTTGACAGTACCTGACCGAGATAAAGCCCGGCCAACATTACGATCAGTAATAATACGATTGCCGTGCTTAGCATCATGACCAGCTGTTGTTTTAGCTGTTGGTAAAGACTGTCTTGAGAGAATACCACTAGGGCGTAACCAGCCACTACTTGGTTAAAACTGATCGGACTGGTATGGACAATTAAGACCGGTTCTTTTTGATAATCAAAACGCCAAGTTTGACCTAGGGTATAAAACGGCTCGGTAAATTGAATTTCATTATCAGGTGGAAGCTGGCCATTGCTGACAATTTTTTCGCCGGTATGTGAAAAAATGGCGGTACTAATGACATTATGATCAATCGATACATTTTTGCTCAGGATATCTAACTCCTGATATTGCTGGGCAAATAATGGCTCTTTGGCTGATGCGGCCAATTGTTTGACAATGATTTGACCAAAATCATTCATAAAGCGCTGGTTTTGGGACGACTGGTGGTAAAGTAAAAAACCAGCTAGGGTCGACATGCTAATAATAATAAGCACGCAGATAGATAAGCCAAACTTAAACGCGAGGGAATGTACGTCAGGTTTTAACCAAGACAGATTAAATCCACTCTTGGATTGCATTAGCGAAGCCTCGTGCTCGGTTTGGCGTTATGATTATTTTTCCATACCATGCAGTGATTTTATGCTATTCAAGCTGCTGACTCAATTTGATAACGCTTTAAATAGCGTGGCTGTAATGAAAAACCTGACAGCATACGCCGCAGGCAGTCAAAGCCAATATTGCAAACCAATTGTTGAAACACTTGCCGTTGTTGCGGAATATGCAATGCCAATACGGTTTGTGTCTGCCGAGAGCCATAAGCGATAAAAACCGTGCCAACGGGCTTTTCAGTGCTGCCACCGGAGGGGCCTGCAATGCCGGTCACGGCAACACCGTATTCAGCATTAATATTGTGCAGTAAGCCATGCAACATCTGTTGTGCACAGACTTCACTTACCGCGCCATGCTGCGCAAGTATAGCGGACGTCACGCCAAGCTGATGTGTTTTAACGCTATTGTCGTAACATACAATAGCCCCTTTAAAAGCTTTCGATGCCCCTGCAAGCGCGGTCATTTGGCTGGCCATCAAGCCACCGGTACAGGATTCAGCAAATGCAACCGAGCTGTTGTGTCGAATTAGGCTGCTTAGAAGAGCCTCGCTGAGTTGCTGCTGTTGTCCATCGAAAAAAAGCAGGTACTCGTTTAGCTGCGCCAATAAGGCTGTACAGGCCTGTTCTGCTTGCTGTTGTTGGGCTTGCGCAAGCTCTGCTTTTGGCCGCATCTTTAGCTCAACTTGTCCCAGCTGTGCGCGAAAACCAATTTCATAATCTGTCAAAAGTGTTGGAAACTGCTGTTCGATCAAACCTTGCACATATGACTCGCTAAGTCCGAACAGAGGGTAACGTTGCCAAGCGCTGCTGTCGGGCAAAATATCATGCTGGCTTAAGCTTGCAATAATGGCATGCTTAAAAATATGTTTCAGCTCCCAGGGCACGCCAGGGGTAGCAATGACGAGACAGTTACCGATGGTAAGGAAAAAAGCGCAGGCACTGCCCGGGCTAGCCGTAAAAATTTGTGCACCTTGAGGCAGCATGCACTGCTTATATTGACGTGCATCGAGCTTGATATTCAGTGTTTTAGACCACGATTCTAGGTGCTGTTCAGCGTTTGGGTTGAGCTCTAGTTCGACATTGGCAGCAAGTGCAATGGCCTCTGCACTGAGATCGTCGAGCGTTGGTCCTAAGCCACCGTTGATCAGCAAAACGTCGAGTTGCGCGCTGAGTGATGCAATGGCAGGAACTAACTGGCTGAGCGAATCGCCAACGGTCATTAGCGTCTTTACTGAAAAGCCACGTTGATTTAATTCCGCTGCCAGCCATGCAGAATTAGTATCAACAATATCGCCATTTACTAATTCATTACCGGTCATTAGCAAGCCAATCTGCGCCATCTTAAGTCCTCTATTTGCGCTTAAAGAGGCTCAGTATCGCAGCTAATGCGTGACGATTATAGAGTTATTATTGCGATTAAAAGTTGAGTAAAACCTAAACAAGTACGCAGTTGCTTGGAGTTATTGTGGTTGATAAAAGACCTTCTCGGCTGCATAGGCATCACGCGCACGCAGCTCGTTAATAATTAAGCTGTTCAGAGATGGCCGATGACTGTCTAAAAGTTGCCAAAGCTTTCGAGTGGATAAAGCACCCAGATTGATGCTGTGAACTGCTTCGATGTTGTTTAGACGCAAATCAATTTGGTGGTCAAAAGTTTGCATTATGAATTTCTCATTTATGGTATTTGTCGATATGCTAAGCAAATCAGGTGCCAAGACCTTGAAACGAGTTGCTATGTCTATCAGTGAGCTGTAGTTTATCCTTGCCGTTTTAACTTTTTATGACAAAACACGATGTTGCGTATTCATCACTCAAATAAAATTGAGGTTTTAGCCGCACAGTTAAATACCATTATGTTGACTGAGCCACTGCCCGGTTTACTATCGGAACAAGTGTTGCTTGAGTCTGCAGCGATGTCGCATTGGTTGCTGAAAAATATTGCATCGAATCAGGGTATTGCCGCTAATCTTGAGTTTCCTTTTCCTGCGGCTTTATTGTGGCGCCTTTATCGCAAATTTTTGCCCGACTTACCCGAGCTTTCGCGTTTCGATAGATTGCCTGTTGCGCTGAATTTACTGCCCGCTTTGACCCTTTTGCAGCAGGCGCATCAGTTGACAGTTGAGGATTTAGAACACCGCTTACAGCAGATCAATATGCCTGCGGGGCTTTGGCAGCAGCTTCGCAATAGCGCATTAGCGGCTTACTGCCAAGCTCTGCATAAGCAAGCCGATGTATATTTGTTGGCAGAACATATCGCCGGCCTGTTTGATCAATATCAAATCTATCGCCCTGATTTTTTGCAACATTGGCAACACAAGGCGCGTTGGTTTGCCCACTCTGATGTCGCCGAGCTAGAAGCTTGGCAAGCGACGCTATGGCTGTATTTGAATCAGTTAGGTGACCAAGCAAACGACCCCAATCGAGCTGATATATTTACACAACTGCTTCAGTGCTTAGACCGTCAGATTGCGCAATTGCCTGAAGGAGAGCTGCGCAGTCATTTGCAATTTGCAGACCTGCCAAGGTTGCATTGTTTTGCCCTCAGTAATTTACCGGCCAGTTATTTACAAGTTTATAGCAGGCTTGCCGCCTTTATTGATGTGCATTTTTATGTGCTAAACCCAAGCGTGGAGTTTTGGCTAGATGCTAAAACGCGGCGAAGCATGCTGCTGCAACAAAGATCAAACAACACTGAGGCGTTGCCTATTAATGCAGTGCCCATGGATGCAGCAGCAAGTTTACAGGCTTATGACAATGCGTCATTGCTTGACAGTGATTTCGAACAAAACTACAGCAGTAATGCTTTTCTGGCTCTTCTTGCCAAGCAGCATCAAGCCATGCTTTTGCAGCTGCTGGATTGTGATAATGCTGAAGTGCAACAATGTTTTGTTGAGACGGAAGCCACAAGCTTACTGCATCAACTACAAAATCGTCTAACACGCTTAGAAAGCGGTCGGCCCATAGCTTTAGCTGATCAATGGCAGCAATCTGAGCAAAGCATGCTGTTGCATAGCTGTCATAATCGTCTTCGAGAGGTTGAAGTTTTACAGCAAACTATTTTGCAACAGTTAGACAACAATCCAGACTGGGATTATCACGATATTGCGGTAGTGGTGCCGAATATTGATGATTACAGTGAATATTTTCACGCCGTGTTTGCAGCTAATCATTCTCTCAATAAGGCTATGCAGCTTCCGTATGCGGTGGCAGAAAAAAACAGTCAGCAACAAGCGCTAGCTTTTGCCGCTTTGAACAGTTTTATCGAGATGCTCGGTAGTCAATATAAGCACAGTCATGTCGTTCAGTTTTTGCAGCATGATATTATTGCCCATCAATTTGATTTAGATGCCGAGCAGCTTGCCGAGGTTGAAAAACTGCTGTTGGCCTGCAATGTTCGCTTCGGTTTACATGATCAAGACTGGCACCAATATGGTGATCATGGCAACGCAGAAGCGCTGGTGCCACTGTCATTTGAGCAAGCAAAACGACGCTTAATTCAATCGTTTTTCAGTGTGGACAGTTTATTGATGCATGCTGAGTATGAGCACGAGTTTATCGCTAATATTGAACATGAAAGAGCTGACATTGCTGGCAAACTGATTGAGTTTATCGATCAACTGAGTGAAATAGACCGTTTGTACTCGACCAAGATTCAAGCGACAGCCACCTTACAGCAACATTTATTTTTTATTGAGCGCGTGCTGCAACGACTATTTTCTCAGCATACAGCGTTTGAGTTTGAGTTACAGCTGCTGCGCGACAGCTTGCAAAAGTTATCGAGTCAGTTTGACTTAGTAACTCCATCAGGTCAGACGATAAGTTTTAGCGTATTTAAACGTATTCTCAGCCAGAGCCTGCAAGCGACACAGCAAAGCTTTTATTTTGTGGAAGCAAAAATAAACATCAGTAGTTTATTACCGATGCAATCGGTGCCGTTTAAAATGATTGCTGTATTGGGTTTAAATGATGGTGATTTCCCGCAATTGATGGCAAAAGATCAGCTTGATTTGATGCAACATTTTGGAAAACTTGGCGATCGCAATAAATTAGACGAACAGCGAGCACAGTTTTTACAAGCCATATTAAGCACCCGCGAATGTTTCTACATGAGTTATTTGGGCCGCAATCAATATGACAATAGTGAGCAATTCCCATCATTATTATTGGCCGAATTGCTGCAATTTTTAGATGATAATTTTACCGATGCCTCTGATAAAAATATCTCTGAACATTTAACAGTTCAACAGCCCTTGCAAGCTTTTGATGCAGCATATTTCCTACCTGAATCATCATTATGTAACTTTAATCCGGCTCATTTCGCGCAAGCAAAAGCTCTGCTGTATAAACAGTACAATATGGTTAGTGAAGCTGTGTTTGCTGACAGTAAACCTTTACAAACAGCTTCAGATACTACTCAAGCGGCTGAAATGTGGGGTGCAGAGATTCATCTTAGTCAGATCTTTCAGGCATTTAGCAATAGTAGTAAAGCGTATTTGACAAGGCTTGGTGTGCATCTGCAAGCGCATGAATACCAAGATATAGATACTGAAAATTTCCAAACTGAAGGTCTAGATTATTTCAAGCTATTGCAGCTTAGCTTAAAGCATCAGCTATTAGATACAGCGCAAAGCAAAGATAGCAACGCTAGTGAATCCTTATTATGTTCTGTACCGAAATCATTGCTAGTGCAGCATGGCTTATTGCCGCAGGCGGCTGCTGGCGCGATGACTTTGTCTCAGCTTGAGACGGAGTTAACGAATATACAACGCCTGCTGCATTACCATCACTTACAGCTAAAGCACGAGGCACATAACTTTCAATGTAAGCTGACTTTACACAACGGCAGGCAGGTGCAACTGAGCTTCAGCACCCAAGCTTTTAATCAGAATAATGGCCAGAACTTATACAGTATCACTAAAACGGTTCGCGGCAAGCATATGATCAGTGCGTTTCTTCAGCATTTGGCCTTATCCATTGCCATGCCTGAGAAGAGCGTGCGAAGCTATCTGCTTTCCTTAAATCAAGTGTATAAAATTGAAGCGATAGCACCAGAACATGCTGAAACATTACTGCTAGATTTTATTGATCAAGCTGAGCTGATTTATCAATATGGTCAGCCCTTGTTTATTCATTCGGCGTTTGAGCTGATGCAAAGCGCACATCAAAAAAGTGAGCTTGATAGTACTGATTTTAAAAAATTAGAAGACAATCTTTGGGGCTCTGAGCGTCGATCAGGCGAATTAGCTGATATCCACCATGAATATTTATACCGAGGCCAGTCTATTAGTTTAGATGCGGTCACAACCTGTGCCGAGCAAGCTTTCTCAAACTTGTTTGATTACCTAACAATTCTTGATCCACCAAACGATCAGCAAGATCTAGAGCTTTCCGATCAAGATAGGTTCATAGAGCGCGGATCAAGATGAGTCTCAACCGTAGCGAAAATAAGATGAACGTGTTGGATGTGGCGAATATGCCGCTACAAGCATATGCATTGGTTGAGGCATCAGCAGGCACAGGTAAAACCTACACCATCAGTCAGTTAGTGCTGCGATTGATTTTATTGGGTTTGGACGGAGAAGCGACTGAGCCATTAAATATAGATCAGATTCTGGTCGTGACTTTNACCAAAGCCGCCACCCAAGAATTAAAAGACCGGATTCGCGCTAATTTATTACAAGCGATAAAAATGCTTAAAAATTGGCAAGCAGTTCAGCAGCCGATAGCAAGCACAGCTGCTGATAAACTCGACAGCGATCAAGCGCTAGAGCAAATCTGTGCAAAGGCTATTAGTTGTCTTGGTATGAAAACGGTTTTGCAACGTCTGCAGCAGTCTAGCTTTACGATTGATGAAGCCGCTATTTTTACGATTCACAGTTTTTGTCAGCACGTGCTCAGTAATTATGCGTTTGCTACGGGGCAGGCATTTGAAAAGCAATTGTTAGAGTCATCGGAGACCATTATCCGCGACATGGCAATTAAGTTATGGCGAGAACAAGTATACCGATTTGATATTGAGCAGATGGCTTTGATGCAAAGCTATTTCAGCAATCCGCAGGTGTTGCTGCAGTCTTTTTCATCGCTACTGTCTTGTCACTTGCTTGACCAAACTGCAGTGTCTGAAGAAAACTCGCTAAAGCATGCTGCTGCATTCGCGACTTTTCATCAACAGTCGTCACAATGTCAACAGTTGTTCGCTGAAATAAAAACAGACTATGCAAAGGCAAAGCATGATTTGCAGGCATTATTCGACGGCGCAAAACTGGGTGCTTCGTATCGTAAGGATCATATGCCGAAACGCTGGCGAGCGTTAGATGAGTATTTGAGCCTTGGGTCTGCACTACAGGGTATCGATGTCGACGACAAAAACGATTTTAAGCGCTATTTTTGTCAGTCGTTTATTGATGCAAAAGCAAAGCAAGCCTTATCGCACCCATTGTTTGTAAAGCTAGACCAGCTTTCAAATGCACAAAAAACATTGTATGGGCAATTATGTACAGCTATTCGCACCAGCTTAATCAAGCTTATCGACGAGTTTAAAGTCGAGAATAATATTTTCTTCTTTGACGATTTGATTGATGCCTGTCATAAAAGCCTTAGCTCTGAGTTTGAGAACGCCAGTGATGCAGAAAATACATCGCCACTGCACTTGGCAAATTTATTGCGTGCGCAATTTCCAGCTGCGCTGATTGATGAATTCCAAGATACCGATAACACGCAGTTTCGCATTTTTGATGCAATATATCGCCAATCCCCAGCGCATCTNTTATTTATGATTGGTGATCCCAAACAGGCAATCTATAGCTTTAGAGGCGCAGACATACAAGCCTATTTTTCGGCGCGCCACAGGGTCGATTCAGCAAAGCAGTACAGTCTCGCAAAAAATTGGCGCACTTTGCCAAGCTTAGTCACCACGGTGAATCAAATATTTTCAATGCATTGTGACAGTTTTGTACAGCAAGATTTTCCTGCCTATCCTCAGGTAGGATCCCCTGCGTCATTTAACGATTGGCAAGGTTTGGCGATTGCGAATAATCCAAGCTCAGCTTTTTCAGCGTTTGTTGCAGACGCAGTCGAGCTAGACCAGCTATCATCATCACTGCCGCTTAATAAAGAAATTGGCGAAAAACTCGCGGCTAAGAAAACCGCAGGTTTTATAGCGGATTTGCTGAATAAACGCGCAAAGCTGAATCAACAAGATATTGAACCTAAGGATATTGCAATTCTTGTTAGAAAGAGCAGTCAAGCAAAATTGATGCAGGCAGCACTAAATGAGCAAGGCGTTAATAGCATTTTCTTAAGTAAAGATTCTGTACTAGCCTCAGCAGAATTCGACGGCTTTGTTCGTCTACTTCAAGCCTGTATATCACCTTATGACCGGGCGCTTGTATTAGCTGCTCTAGGTGATGCCTTGATTATGTATTCAGATCAAGAAATCAGACAGTTGTTAGATGATGAAAATCAAGTTTTTGCCATTCAAGCAAGATTTGCTGAATTCAAGCAGTTGTCAGAGCAGCGCGGCTTTATGAGTATGTGGCAAAGCCTGGTGGCAGAATTTTCAATTGCTGAAAATTTGCTACAGCGACTTGATGGCGAACGTCGATATACAAACTTACAGCAATTAGCCGAGTTATTTCAGCAGCAATGCTTACAGAATAGTCAACATCAAGACGTTTGTCTGGCGCGCCAGTTATCGCAATTTTTAGCATTTGCGCAGATGCAAAATTTAGCGTTAGAGCAAAGTATTGAGGGNCGGAAGTTGCGTTTAGAGTCAGAAGCCAATTTGGTTGAGATAGTGACGATTCATGGCTCGAAGGGTTTAGAGTATCCCTTAGTTTGCTGTCCCTTTATCTCTTCTGGCGATGACTTACGTGCTGGCTTTAAAAAAGTTTATAGCAAAGTTGAGCAGGCTTATACGATTAGCTGGAGGGCAAGCGAGCAAGATAAAGCACAGTTAATCATGGAGCAACTGGCAGAGGATGTTCGGCTGCTTTATGTCGCCTTTACACGCGCTAAATATCATCTCAATATTTGCTGGTTACCACAAAATAAAGTCGATAAATCAGCCTTGTGGCATGTATTAGCGAATCATGAACAAAGCCCTTTGGCAGGCGCCAAGGCTGATAAAAACCTGTGTTTAGAGACGTTTAATCAATTGCTGAATCAGCTAGATAGCTGTGATATTAACCCTGTGATCAACGCTAATCAGTCAATTCAAGATTCTAACGCCATCGATACATTAGTATTAGCCGATTTACAACGCAAACATTCGCTTGACTATGTGGCGCGCAGTTACTCGGCGTTAATGATGCCTTCGCATAGCGTTTACCATTCGGATGGCTTGTCAACTGCGCAAGCGGCCGATGCGGATATGACGATGCAGCAACTTGAAGCGCAGTCTGCCTATGATGAGTTAAATCCAGTCGCAGCATTCAATGAACTGACAATGGCGCAAACTGAAAGCGAGCTCTCTGAACAAGAAAAATTTGCATCAATCTTTCATTTTCCTAGAGGCGCGCATGCGGGAAATTTTTTGCATTTACTATTTGAAAATATTGATTTTCAACAGGCTGAAGCCGATTTGCTAATTGAGATGCCAAAACTGCTGCAGCGCTTTCAAATATCGGATCAATGGTCTGACTGTTTAATGCAGATGGTTTCTATCATTCTTAATAAGCCAATGCCTCATGAACAGCCTGAGCAGAGCTTTTGTTTAGCCGATATAAGTTCATTTGAGCTAAAAAAAGAAATGGGCTTTCATTTAATGGCAAAGCCCATAGAAGGAGAAAAAATTGCGCAATTGTTATCTCAGTACCGCGGCGGTGAGGCAGTTGCCAGTTTGCAGAATATAAACGGCTACTTTAAAGGCTTTATTGATTTGTCTTTTGCGGTAAACGGCCAATACTTTGTGCTTGATTATAAGTCTAATCATTTAGGCTTTAGTATCAGTGATTACAATCAAGCTGCTATGCATGAGGCGATGTTGTCACATGACTATGACTTACAGTATTTGATTTATAGCTTAGCGCTGCATCGATTGTTGCAGCGACGCCTAGCTGATTATGATTACGATCAACACTTTGGTGGCGTATATTATCTGTTTTTGCGTGGCATAAACCGTGATGGTCCAGAGGGTGTTTATTTTGCCAAGCCAGACAAAGCGGTGATTAAGCGTCTTGATGCTATGTTTGAATCCGGCGCTTTGGCAGATGTGGTTAATTCACCCAGATCAAATACTCATCGCGGCGTGTAGCTAGGTTTTATCATGTCAGAATACCATTCTTTATTCAAAGCAGGCCCAGCGTATTTTCAATTGGCAAAGTATTGTCATAAAAAAACCTTTGGTCATGCCTATCCTAGAGCTTCAGCTAACTCTAAAGCTTCAGCAAACCCTAAAGCTACAGCAAAGACGAAAGCAACGGCTGAAACCGGCAGCGGGCAGAGTACTGTCCCAGAAGACGAGAGTCTGCTGTTTTATAGTATTATTTTATTAGGTCAGTGCATGCAAGCAGGTCACAGCGCTGTAGATTTGTCGCACTTCGCCAATAAGCCGGCATTGCAAGCACTGGCAGTTAGCTATGTGTTTCCCAAGCTTGAAATATGGCAGGAAAAATTACAATCGTTTGCACTGGTACTAAGTTTAGAAACCACTTCAAGTCTTGAGCAAAGCCTTAAAGTTATTCAAGCAACATCCGCGGTCATGGTATTGCAGGATGCGGTCTTATATTTGTCAAAATATGCGTATATTGAATATGCCTTAGCAACGCGTCTAATGGCTTTCGCGCAAAGGCGTTGTGAAGCTCAGCTTACTGAATCGATAAGCCATGTGAATCATGCTGATACAGCAATGATTGATTGGCAAAAAATCGCCATTGCGAATAGCCTGATGAACCAGCTTAGCTTTATTGTTGGTGGACCAGGCACGGGTAAAACGACCACAGTGTCACAACTCGTCGTGGCCTTGTCCGATCAGTATTTTAAACAAGGCACACCATTGCAGCTTGCGTTTGCTGCACCAACAGGCAAGGCGGCAGCACGTTTACACAGCGCGCTGTTGACGAATATCCATACTCGACTTGAAGGCTGCAGTCGTTCGCTTAACGCATTTATTGAGCAGGCTTTACCGGATAAGGCATTAACCCTGCATCGCCTGCTAGCGTGGCATGAGGCAACACAGCAGTTTCAATTTCATCATGCTAATAAATTACCGTACAACTGCATTATTATTGATGAGGTATCGATGATTGATGTATCGATGTTTTACAAGTTAATGCGTGCTGTTGATGATCAATGCCGTGTGATATTACTGGGCGATCCTCAACAGCTAGCGTCGGTTCAGTCAGGCTCTGTATTGTCAGATCTTTGTCAGCCTTTATGTTTGGATTACTTTAGTGAATCGCGAGCAAAGCAGCTTGGTTTAGCGCCAGCATTTGCTGCCGCGCCACATAAAGATGCAGCATTTATCGATAATATAAGCGTTTTGCGCAAGAGTTATCGATTTGACCCCAATCAAGGTGTTGGCTTATTAGCGGCTTCAAGTCTTCAGGGCAATGTAGATGCAGTGTTAGCTATGTATTTGCGTCAACCATCAGATCAGCTGGCTGATCAGGCGGTACAATTTTTTTATAAGGCTGATTTTTATCAGCAGCAAGCGTTTTTAAGCTTAGCAATTAACCACGCAAAAACCTTGCGCAAGCAACACTCAGTGTTAGATGCCTTTACAAAGTTGCCGGATTTTCAACTATTGGCAGTAAGTCGAAGCGGCGAAAATTCATTGCAAAGTATTCAGCAAGATATCCTGTCGGGGCTGAATATTGCCAGTAGCGATATTGCCTATGTAAATGAACAGGCTATTTATCATGGAATGCCGGTTATTATCGAGCGCAATCTATATCAGCAGGGCTTATTTAATGGCGATATAGGTATTGCTTGGCAAGATACCCATCCTAAAACAGGGCAACAGCAGCTACGCTTTTATTTTCAACGTGATAGTGTTGAACCTGGCGCAGACTTAGTATCGTTCCAACCAGCTGAAATACAAGGATGGCAGGCAGCGCATGTGATAACCGTTCATAAAAGTCAGGGTTCTGAGTATCAAGAAGTTGCGCTTTGGTTAGCTGAGGCTGAATCACCATTATTAAATCGTGAGCTGTTTTATACCGCTGTCACTCGTGCTAAACAACGCTTTTATTGTTTGGCTGATCAGGCAGCATTGATGCAGTGCATTATGCAAAAAACTCAGCGCTTTTCTAATTTGCCGACATTAATTGAACAGGCAGTATAAAGTATCAATGATCATGAAGCCGAATAATCTAAGCCAATTAGAGATGCCGTTTGCATAAGGTTTACGCAAATTGCTCCGATTGCTTCACTTTTCTAAGTCGCTTGCAAAATGCTATGCAGACTGGCAAAGATATCAAGTGGGGCAGGCTAGCTAACGTTCTAGCTATATAAAAGTTCTAGCCATATGAACGTACTAGCTATATGGATGTACTAGCTATATAAAGGTATCAGTATCGATACCATGCCTATCATTATCCTTGAAATGCTAGCTGCATTAATATATCGATGCTGCCATAGGCACTGATGAGCAAGAAGGGTGTTAGTAATAAGTAGAATAAAGCTTTGGTGCTGTCTAATCGGCTGCTAATCATGGTGATTTCTCTCAATGTGTTTCGGTCAACGTATTTCAATTGACCTAATGTTTATGAAACATCGATATTTCAATGTTAAAAACCGAATGCATATTCGAAATAACATCATATATGTGCAACAAACTGAGGTGAGCCCTAGCTATAAATGCACAAATCACGGGTATTTAGCGAGGCACAATGCCTATGGTTGAGAATGAGATTAGCGTGGAAAAAGTTTTTAAGCGACACACACAGCGAACAATCAAACTGTGCTGTTAAAAACTGTTAAGCGTCTCAAGCTTTATTATCTTCAACAAATACTGACAATAAAGTAGCGATGTAAATTAGAATAAACAATCTAATGCTGATCGCCTATTTTTGCTTAAAGCTTTAGAGACAATGATGAACAATCCGACTGATTGCGTTTTCAACTCGATAAATACGCTCACCCAGATCAAGCGGGCGACAACCTGCGGCAATCAGCTTTTCTACTTCATAGGGAATGAAGCCACCCTCAGGGCCAATCACAATTACACCTGCTTGCTTAAGCACGTTTAAATCGTAAATACTGGCGAAGTTGTGTTGTTGATGGCTTTTTTGTTTTGGATGAGCAACAAACGCGGTATGCCTTTCACATAGTGAAGGCAGTGTATCCTCAACAAAGGGCTTAAAGCGCTGCTCGATTTGCAGCTTGGGGAAAATGGTATCTTTGGCCTGTTCTAGACCTTGAGAAAAGTAATATTCAGCCTCGTCAATAACCGGGCTTTGCCAGTAGCTTTTCTCAACCTTGTAGGCATTTATTAAGATAAGCTTTTTCACGCCACACTCAGCAATATTTCGTAAAATACGCTTTAGGGCTTTTGGCCTTGGAAGGGCTAACACTAAGGTCAAATCAAGCGGCAGCGGGGGATGTTGATCGCAATTGATCTTGTCTAGGACTAGACCACTGCTGTTTATAGTTCTGACTGTTGCTGAGCCCAGTTTGCCGTTGATTTGACCAACCTGCAAAGTATCGCCAGGCTGTGCCTTCAGCACAGTCAAACAGTGGTTTAAGCGAGCATCGCATATCTTCACAGAATGCGCATCTATAAAATCGTCGGGCTTAAGCAGTAGGCAATTCATTTAAGGCAATCTTGGCTATTGGCGAAGAATATTTCGGCTTTGTGTATCGATTTAGCATGTCGACTATGCAGCAGCTCAATAGAACGTTCTATAACTCCGCCCACAGATCATACTCATCAGAGTGCGTCACCGTTGCTTGCACGATATCCCCAGGAGCAAGGCCAAACTCATCGTTTAGATATACCATGCCGTCAATTTCTGGCGCATCTGCAGTTGATCGCCCGATTGCGCCCTCTTCATCCACCTCATCGATAATCACCATGATTTTTGTGCCGACTTTTTTAGCCAACTTAGCCGCGGAGATAGCTTGCTGTTTTTGCATAAAGCGTTCCCAACGCTGTTGCTTAATATCGTCGGGAACATGGCCTTCAATCTCATTGGCCGGCGCACCCTCAACCGGTGAATATTGAAAACAACCCACCCGGTCAAGCTGTGCTTCATCTAAAAAGTTCAGCAGGTGTTCAAAGTCTGCGTCAGTTTCGCCAGGATGGCCGACTATAAAGGTTGAACGAATGGTTATGTCTGGGCAAATCTCACGCCATTTTTTGATCCGTTCAAGCGTTTTATCTGAAGCAGCAGGGCGCTTCATCAATTTCAGCAGGCTAGGGCTTGAATGCTGCAGCGGAATATCTAGATAAGGCAGGATCTTACCTTCCGCCATTTTAGGCACGATATCGTCAACATTAGGGTAGGGATAGACATAATGCATGCGCACCCAGATACCTAAGTCACCTAAAGCTTCCGCTAAAGCCTCGAGTTTCGTTTTTACGGGTTTGCCCTGCCAAAAGCCGGTGCGGTACTTTATATCAACGCCATAGGCACTGGTATCTTGCGATACGATTAATAGCTCTTTTACACCAGATGCGGCTAGGCGCTCAGCTTCATCTAAAACCTCACCTATTGGGCGACTAACTAGGTCACCACGCATATGCGGAATAATGCAAAAGCTGCAGCGGTGATTACAGCCCTCGGATATTTTTAAATAGGCGTAATGTTTAGGTGTCAGTTTAATGCCTGGGCCTTGTTGTAAATCCGGTACCAAATCTATAAACGGGTTATGTTTAGCCGGTGGTACATACTCATGCACCGCACTGACAACCTCTTCATACTGAGCAGGCCCTGATACGCTTAAAACATTGGGATTTTGTGCTTTAATGACCTCGGCATCCTCGCCTTTGCCCATACAGCCTGTGACAATGACTTTGCCATTTTCCGCCATGGCTTCAGAGATGGCATCTAAAGACTCTTGCTTGGCGCTATCAATAAAGCCGCAGGTATTGACTACGACAGCATCGGCATCTTCGTAGCTGGGTACAATATCGTAACCGTCCATTTTTAGCTGAGTCAGAATACGTTCGGAATCGTAAGTGGCTTTGGGGCAGCCAAGGCTGATGAAACCGACGGTCGGCGTTTTAGAGGCTGTCATAGTTGGCTTGTAAACCTAATAAAAATTTTATTTTACCATAAATTCTGTTTCTGAGCGTTAAACCCCTGTGTACTATAATTTTGGCAGTATCTGGGTTAGGCTTGACGCTTTTTTAACTATAACAACAAGGACCGATCATGAAACTAGAATCGATTGCACTGCATCACGGCTACGAATCCGAAGCCACGACAAAGGCCGCAACCACACCGATTTATCAAACTACTTCATATACTTTTGACAGCACACAGCATGGCGCTGACTTATTTGACCTAAAGGTGCCCGGGAATATCTATACCCGTATTATGAATCCAACGACTGACGTGCTGGAGCAGCGCGTGGCAGAAATGGAAGGTGGTATTGCGGCTTTGGCGGTATCGTCTGGCATGGCCGCGATCACTTATGCGATTCAGGCCATTACCGAGGTGGGTGATAATATCGTCAGCACCAGTCAACTTTATGGCGGCACCTATAACTTATTCGCGCATACTTTGCCGCGACAAGGTGTTGAGGCGCGCATGGTGGCGGCGGATGATTATGCGGGTTTTGCCGCCGCGATTGACGCGAACACCAAAGCGGTATTCTGTGAGTCCATTGGCAACCCAGCCGGAAATGTTGTTGATCTAGAAAAGCTAGCAGAGATTGCCCATCAACATGGCGTACCGTTAATTGTCGACAATACGGTGGCCACGCCGGTGCTTTGTAAGCCAATTGAGCACGGTGCGGATATTGTGATTCACTCACTGACTAAATATATTGGCGGCCACGGTACCAGCGTGGGCGGCATTATTGTCGATTCGGGGAAATTTGACTGGGCGGCTCATAAAAGCCGCTTTGCGATGTTGAACGAGCCTGACCCGTCATACCATGGCGTAGTGTATACCGAAGCCTTAGGCCCAGCCGCTTATATTGGTCGTTGTCGTGTCGTGCCGCTGCGCAATACGGGCGCGGCGCTATCGCCGCATAATGCCTTCTTAATCATGCAAGGCCTAGAGACACTTTGCCTGCGCATGGAAAGACACTGCGCCAATGCAGAAGCCTTGGCTTCCTACCTCAGTGCACATGAGAAAGTAGAGTGGGTGAACTATGCTGCGTTAGATAACAGCCCTTACTATGATACCTGCCAAAAGATTTGTGCTGGCAAGGCATCTGGCATAGTGAGCTTTGGCATTCATGGTGGACGTGAGGCAGGTGGTCGCTTTATCGACGCACTTGAGATGATTCTTCGGTTGGTCAATATCGGTGATGCTAAATCGTTGGCTTGTCATCCCGCATCCACCACTCACCGTCAGCTTAATCCGGAAGAGCTAGCCTCAGCCGGTGTCAGTGAGGGTTTGATTCGAATCTCAGTGGGGATTGAGCATATTGACGATATTATTGCTGATGTGGCGCAGGCCTTGGCAAAGGCCTAACGCATCATTATTGTGCATGTTTAGATATGCGTACACTTTGCTCACTATAGTTTTGCCCAGCCATGCGGGCAAATCGGGCTACTGCCAATGGCGTTAGCCCAGTCAACTTTGTTGACTTTTTAGTGATCAAAACACCCCGAAATAGCTATGCATGGTGGCAATTTGCTGAAATTTGATGTTTATGGCTTATATTGCAGCTTTTATTGATGTTGGGGGCTTGATATTTTGTCATTCTGGTGTATAAGAAAATTTAAGGAATGTTGTTGTAAAGCCATCTCATTGGCCATGCAAGCCTAGCAAACAATTATAATGACATAATAGCTGTGGCGACTAGCAGAGTCACGATAGCTATATTACTCAGGGGAGAGGTTATCGATATGACTGTGTCAAATTCAGACGGTTTAGAGCTCGATATCGCCAGTATAGACACTGACGGTTTTTCAAAATTGCGTCGCGCTAAAACAATTTTCAAATTATATAATATCGACTTAGATATAAAAGATTGCAGCAATGTGCTGAAACATATTCGTGACCAAGCATTTCTTATTGATGATGAAGACGATGCCAATGAGTTATTTGAAATCTTTAGATTTTTTGCGCCGCACCCTGAAAAGGCAGCTACGTCAGCAGCGATTGTCTCATCGAAAGGCGTTGTTACCGAAGGCAATCCAGATGCGATATTGTATAAGGGCAAGTATTACCCCCGCTTCAACGAGGGTAAAGAGTTTGCTGGACTGTACCGCGGTCAACCTCACTACACTTAAGTTTATTTGAGTGCATCGTTATAAATCAAAGCTGATTGCTAGACGCTTGATTTTAAAATTACTGCATGGAAACTGGGCTTCAACGTTTAGTATCGTTTAAAGTTTTCATAGGCACGAAAGTTTCAAGCTGAAGTAAATTTCAAGCTCAAGTAAGTTTCAAGCTTAGTTAAATTGAAACCTGCACGCATGTATGCACCTATTTATCAGCG
>JABSRR010000004.1:28094-32576 GCA_013215025.1 Pseudomonadales bacterium | reverse complement strand
CCTTTACGCATTAATTTTGCCTTGGCATGATCAATCAGCTGCTCTGTTTCTGCCGCAAAGCCAACGGTTAGTAGCTCTGGGTAGCGTTGACTGACCGTGGCGATAATATCGGGATTTTTGACCAGCTGTAAATCTATCTGCTCGTTCGATTTTTTAATTTTTTGCACTGCCTGCTCTGCTGGTCGGTAATCGGCGACTGCTGCTGAGGCGATAAAAATATCGGCATCTTGACTGGCCTTGAGTGCAGCGTTGAGCATCTCAACTGCTGACTCTACCTGAATCAGTTCGCAGCGTTCAGGTGCTACTAAGGCCACCGGCCCTGAAATTAAACATACGCTGGCGCCAAGTGCAATAGCCTGGCTGGCCAGCGCATAGCCCATTTTGCCTGAGCTGTGGTTGGATAAATAGCGCACTGGGTCGAGGGGTTCGCGGGTTGGTCCGGCAGTAATAACAATATGTTTACCGCTTAGCGGTTTTGCCCGATAGCGCTGCGCGATGGCTTCCACAATTTCCAACGGCTCTAACATCCGTCCAGGCCCAACGTCACCACAGGCTTGCTCACCTTCGCCTGGGCCTAATATCTGATAAGCCTGCTGCATCAGCTGTTGAATATTGTCTTGCGTGACCGTTTCTTGATACATGCTTTGGTTCATGGCCGGGGCTATATAGCGATCAGCTTCAGTGGCCAGCAGCAGTGTACTGAGTAGATCGCCGGCTAAGCCCTGTGCCGTTTTGGCAATAAAGTCTGCTGAGGCGGGGGCAACCAAAATAATATCCGCCCATTTGGCAAGCTCGATATGCCCCATGCCGGCCTCTGCCTCAGGATCCAATAAAGCTGTATGCACTGGATTGCCAGACAGCGCCTGCAGCGTCAGTGGAGTAATAAAGGCCTGTGCGCCCTCGGTCATCACCACCCGAACATCACAGCGATAAGCTTTTAATTTACGCACAATCTCACAGCTTTTATAAGCGGCAATGCCGCCAGTAATGCCAACCAGAATACGTTTATTGCTTAAACTGCTCATAGGTGCCTGAATAGTTGGGGTAAATTATCTGCCAATTACAAAGCCTTGATCATAATATGTGAACATCCGATTGCCAACTTGCAGCCGCAACTATGTGTAATAATTATCGATATTTGAGGGTTGGTAAGCACTTACCTTGAGGATTTTTCAGAGCCAGCTACAGTTGATAGAGAACTTCGCTGGATAAGGACATCAGCATGGCGATATCACAATGGCCATCGGCCTCACGGCCGCGCGAGCGTTTACTCAGTGTGGGTGCGCAGGCTTTGAGCGATGAGGAATTGCTGGCGATCTTTTTGCGCACCGGTATTGCCGGTTATAGCGCAGTTGATTTGGCGCGTCAGCTACTGCGTCAGTTTGGCAGTATTCATGCTGTATTGCGCGCAGATTTTCAGCAGTTTAGTTTGGCACCCGGAATGGGTTTGGCTAAATATACTCAGCTGCAGGCGGCCTTGGAGCTGGCGCGGCGCTTTTTTGCTGAGTCAGAGCCGGATAGGCCGCTGATGGCAAGCGCAGAGTGGGTGCGCAAAGATTTGCAGCTGCGATTTTGGGATAAGCAGCGCGAGATTTTTGCCGGCTTATTTTTGGACAGCCAATACCGTTTATTGCACTATCAAGAGCTTTTTTTCGGCACCTTGGATAGATCGCCTGTTTATCCGCGCGAAATTGCCAAACTGGCGCTGCTGCATAATGCCAAAGCGGTGATGGTGGCGCATAATCACCCCTCAGGCCATTGTCAGCCTTCAGCGGCGGATAAACAGATTACCGAGGCGATTGCGCAGGCCTTGCGCCTATTGGATATTCAATTGCTTGATCACTGGATTATTGCCGCTCAGCAGAGTTTCTCTTTTGCCGAGCATGGCTTGCTATGATTATGCTGTTGGCTGGGCGCGGATCTTACCGCCAGCAGGCATGGCGACAGTTAAGAAAATATCACTGAAATCGGATATTTTATTTGCTTGCTAGCGGCTATTTTGGTATAAAGTCGCGCTCAATTTAGCTGCTGCATTGAGTCAGTGTTAACGATACTGTGTTTGTCGTTAAGTCAGCGGCCAAATATTTAAATTTTTTAACATTACGACGAGTAAGACCATGGCTAAAGTATGTCAAGTAACGGGTAAGCGTCCAGTTACCGGTAACAATGTATCGCACGCAAAAAATCGTACCAAACGTCGTTTCGAGCCAAATTTGCATACCCACCGTTTTTGGGTTGAGTCTGAAAAGCGTTTTGTGAAACTGCGCGTTTCAGCAAAAGGTATGCGTATTATCGATAAGAAGGGCGTTGAGCAAGTGCTTGCCGACGTTCGCGCTCGTGGCGAAAAAGTGTAAGGAGCTGAGAAATGGCGAAGAAAGGTGCACGTGAATTAATCCGATTAGTATCAACCGCTGGTACCGGTCATTTTTATACCACTGATAAAAACAAGCGTAATACGCCTGACAAGATGGTGATTAAAAAGTACGACCCAGTTGTGCGTAAGCACGTTGAATACAAAGAAGCGAAAATCAAATAATATTTGATTGTGCTTACCGAAAACCACCGTCTGCGGTGGTTTTTTTTTGCCAGTTGCAAAAAATCGTCAAGCTTTAGACAATAGCTTTTTAATCATTGTCAGACAGCATGACTCGAACCGCATTTGATCCATCCTCAGCACATTACCGCAATGCTAGTTTACGAGCGGTAGTCTTTACGCTGCCGATTTACCTGATCTTCTTTTTGAGTATCTTGCTAGTTGCCTATGCCGGTCTTACCGCGTTTTCCGCACCGGTGTTCTTGATCAGCGTGTTGCATATTCTGACGCTAGAAGCGCTGATTGTCGCCGCCGCCTTATTTAAGCGACGCTTTAGCCGCAAACAAAGTATTCAGTCAATTTGGCTGCTAGTCGGTAACAATATTATCTTTTTCTGCTACTGGCTGTTTCATCTGGGTGAGTTTCGCGATGTGATGTATTTGATCGCTATTACCTCAACCATAGGGCTGTTTACCATTGCCAATTTCTGGCAGGCCATCGCTTATAATATGGTATTGGTGCTGGCGATGCTTATAACGGCCTGGCTGGCCAGTTTGAATAACCCCGCAATTGTATTGGTGAACGATGCGCTACATGCGCTGATGTTTCTATTTTTATCGTTTTGGCTAAGTCTCTTAGCACATACTTTCACGCAGCAGCGTAAGCAGCTGGGTCAGGCGGTGTCAAAACTGAAACAAAATGAGGAGCACTTGATTCAAGAGAGTCAGGCTAAGAGTCAATTCTTGGCCATGATGAGTCACGAAATTCGCACCCCGCTGAACGGCATGATTGGCATGCTGGATTTATTAAAGCAGCAAATACCGCATAACGATTTTTTACAAGTGGCACAAAATTCAAGTCGTGCATTGCTAGCAGTATTAAACGATGTGTTAGATTTCTCAAAAATTGAAGCCGCGCAGCTGCAGCTGGAGCAGATCCCCTTTGCCATAGATAAGGTGCTGGATGAATGTGTTGAAACCATGCTGTTCACTGCCGAAGAAAAAGGTTTAACACTGAGCCTGCAATCATCGTCCCAGCAGGCGGCTCCCGCCACCTTGCTTGGTGATCCGCATCGGTTAAGACAAATTGTCATGAACCTACTGTCAAATGCAATTAAGTTTACCCCCAGTGGTTTTGTGCAACTGCGCTACCAGCTTGATCAGCAGGCCGATCAATGGCAGCTGAATTTATCGGTGGTTGACAGCGGCATTGGCATTGCCAATGAGCAAATCGATATGCTTTTTCAGGCCTTTAAGCAGGCCGATAGTTCTACAGCAAGAGAGTATGGCGGCACTGGATTGGGTTTGGCCATTAGCTATCAACTAGCACAGATGATGGGTGGTCAACTGTCGGTTCAGAGTGCGCTGGGCCAGGGTTCAAGCTTTACATTACAGCTGCCGCTTGGCACTCCAGTTTCGCCGCTAGAGCACGCCGAGCTGAGCGCCACTGAGACGCTGTCGCTGCAGCAGGTTGCGGTGGTGGATGATAATCAAGTGAACCTGCTGACCATCTCAGCGATGCTTGATCAGCTCTCGATTGCCTATCAGGCGTTTCAAAGCGGTGCTGAATTTTTACAGGCTTACCAAGCTGGGCAGCTGTTCGATTTAGTGTTTATGGATTGTGAAATGCCGACCCTCAATGGCTATGATACGGTGCGGCAGCTACGACAGTTAGAGCAGCAGTCGCGGCTGCCTAAGCTTACAATCGTGGCATTGACTGCCAATACAGTGAAGCAAGCCTTAGATGCCTGCTATGAGGCGGGGATGAATGATATCTTGATAAAACCCCTTGAGCTGGAACAGCTGCGGCAATGTTTGGCAAAATATAATGGCCAGCGCCAGCCTCTAGACTCACCCAAAGCCTAATCTAGGCACTCACTTAATACATGCTCGGCAGATCTATGTGATCAGCGCTAAACTGAATGTAGAATGATCGGTGGCTTGGTTCAG